>NZ_JBEXPH010000156.1:0-3982 GCF_040611955.1 Streptomyces sp. NPDC006510
GTCACGGGCGGCGCGACCGGCAGCGGCAGCCTGCTCGTCCAGCAGACCTGCAACGGCGGCGGACAGCAAAGGAGTTCGCCCGGCAGCACCCGGACCCACGGCGGCCCGACGGCATGAAACGCGGCCCGCACCCGTGGGCGCCCTGACGGGTGAATGTCGCGCGACGGCGGGCGGCGGGCCACGTACAGCGGCCCCCTGGCTGATTTGCTGCACCTGGAATCTGGCGTGACGCGCGCGGGACCGGTCTGTCGGCCGTCCCGGTGGAAACGGTGCCCCTGCCGGGTGCTCGGTCCACCCGCGAACGACGATCGAAGGAGCGTCCCAGTGACGACGACGGGCACAACAGGGGCAGCCGACGCAGAGGAGGCGTACGCGAACGAGCTTCCGGTCCGCGCGAAGGAGCCGGGAAACGTCGTCATCAAATGGCTGACCACCACCGACCACAAGACGATCGGCACGCTCTACCTCGTCACCTCGTTCGCCTTCTTCATCATCGGTGGTGTGCTGGCCCTGGTCCTGCGCGCCGAACTGGCGCGTCCGGGGATCCAGATCGTGTCGAGCGAGCAGTTCAACCAGGCGTTCACGATCCACGGCACGATCATGCTGCTGATGTTCGCGACGCCGCTGTTCGCCGGATTCACGAACTGGATCATGCCGTTGCAGATCGGTGCGCCCGACGTGGCGTTCCCGCGGCTGAACATGTTCGCCTACTGGCTGTACCTCTTCGGCTCGCTCATCGTCGTGGGCGGCTTCCTCACCCCGAACGGGGCGGCGGACTTCGGCTGGTTCGCCTACTCGCCGCTGACCGACGCGGTCCGCTCACCGGGCATCGGCAGCGACATGTGGATCATGGGGCTGGCCTTCTCCGGCTTCGGCACGATCCTCGGTTCGGTCAACTTCATCACCACGATCATCTGCATGCGCGCCCCCGGCATGACGATGTTCCGCATGCCGATCTTCGTCTGGAACGTCCTGCTGACCGCTGTGCTGGTCCTGCTGGCCTTCCCGGTCCTCGCGGCGGCCCTGCTGGTGCTGGAGGCGGACCGCAAATTCGGCGCGCACGTCTTCGACGCGGCCAACGGCGGCGCACTGCTCTGGCAGCACCTCTTCTGGTTCTTCGGCCACCCGGAGGTGTACATCATCGCGCTGCCGTTCTTCGGCATCGTCAGTGAGGTCATCCCGGTCTTCAGCCGGAAGCCGATCTTCGGCTACATCGGCCTGATCAGCGCGACGATCGCCATCGCGGGCCTCTCCGCGACCGTGTGGGCGCACCACATGTTCGTCACGGGCGGTGTGCTGCTGCCGTTCTTCTCGTTCATGACCTTCCTCATCGCGGTACCGACCGGTGTGAAGTTCTTCAACTGGATCGGCACGATGTGGCACGGATCGCTCTCCTTCGAGACACCGATGCTCTGGTCGATCGGCTTCCTGGTCACCTTCCTGTTCGGCGGACTGACCGGGGTGATCCTGGCGTCGCCCCCGATGGACTTCCACGTCTCGGACTCGTACTTCGTCGTCGCGCACTTCCACTACGTCGTCTTCGGCACCGTGGTCTTCGCGATGTTCGCCGGATTCCACTTCTGGTGGCCGAAGTTCACCGGCAAGATGCTGGACGAGCGGCTCGGCGAGATCACGTTCTGGACGCTGTTCGTGGGCTTCCACGGCACGTTCCTGGTGCAGCACTGGCTCGGTGCCGAGGGCATGCCGCGCCGTTACGCGGACTACCTCGCCGTCGACGGCTTCACCACGCTGAACACGATCTCGACGATCTCCGCGTTCCTGCTCGGTCTGTCGATGCTGCCGTTCTTCTACAACGTGTGGAAGACCGCGAAGTACGGCAAGAAGATCGAGGTCGACGACCCGTGGGGCTACGGCCGCTCGCTGGAGTGGGCGACCTCCTGCCCGCCGCCGCGGCACAACTTCCTCACCCTGCCGCGGATCCGTTCCGAATCCCCGGCCTTCGACCTGCACCATCCCTCGGTCCGCGCGCTCGACCAAGCGCTCAACCGTCCGGACACCGGGACGCCCCGGACCCCGGGAGACAACCGGGCGTGAGCACGACGGCCCGGGGAGAGGAGGAGTGAGTGGACCCCGACAAGGACAGCGCCCGAGGCCTGGCGCAGCTGGAGGGCTACCTGCTGTGGAGCGCCGAGGTCGAGGAGGCCCGCCGCCGGGCGGCCCGATTCACCGACGAGCTGCCCTGGCTCACCACGGCCCAGCGCGAGGACGTGGAACGCGTCTACACCGCCGACCGTCTCGCCGCATCACGGGCGACGCTCTCCCGCATCTGTGCCCGCGCCACCGCGCTGCGCGGCGAGTACGAGGCGCGCTACCGCGTGCTCAAGGCACGCTGCGTGGCCGCCGGCGTCGTGCTCGTCGGCGCGGTCGCCGGCACCTGCACCGCGGTGACGCTGCTGACCCGCTGAGCGCGTGGTGTCGTCCATCCGCCGTCCCCAGCAGGCGAAGTCCGTGCCGACTCGTCAGGATGAGTGACAACGGGCGCGTGCGACGGGGCAGGCGAACGGACGACCGTGCAGGCCCGAGAAGGGACGAACACCGTGGCACGACCCAGGATCCTCGTTGTCGGCGCCGGATTCGCCGGAGTGGAATGCGTTCGCCGTCTGGAGCGCGGGCTCATCCCCGGCGAGGCGGAGATCGCACTCGTCGCCCCGTACTCGTACCAGCTCTACCTTCCCCTGCTGCCCCAGGTGGCGGCCGGTGTGCTCACCCCGCAGTCGGTGGCCATCTCGCTGCGCCGCAGCCAGAAGCACCGCACCCGGATCATCCCGGGCGGGGCCATCGGGGTGGACCCCAAGACGAAGATCTGCGTCATCCGCAAGATCACCGAGGAGATCGTCGACGAGCCCTACGACTACATCGTGCTCAGCCCCGGGAGTGTCACCCGCACCTTCGACATCCCCGGCCTGCTGGACAACGCACGGGGCATGAAGACGTTGGCCGAGGCCGCCTATGTACGCGACCACGTGATCGCCCAGCTCGACCTCGCGGATGCCAGCCAGGACGAGAACGAGCGGGCCTCGCGCCTGCAGTTCGTGGTGGTCGGCGGCGGGTACGCGGGCACCGAGACGGCCGCCTGTCTGCAACGCCTCACCAGCAACGCGGTCAGGCACTACCCACGGCTCGACCCGAAGCTGATCAAGTGGCACCTCATCGACATCGCCCCGAAGCTGATGCCCGAACTCGGGGACAAGCTCGGCCGCAGCGCCCTGGAGGTGTTGCGCGCACGCGGCATCGAGGTGTCGCTCGGCGTCTCGGTCGCCGAGGCCGCTCCTGACAAGGTCACCTTCACCGACGGCCGGGTGCTGCCCTGCCGCACCCTCATCTGGACGGCCGGGGTCGCCGCGAGTCCGCTCGTCAGCACCCTCGACGCGGAGACGGTACGCGGCCGGCTCGCCGTGACAGCCGATATGAGTCTGCCCGGCTTCGACGGTGTCTTCGCGCTCGGCGACTGCGCGGCCGTACCGGACCTGAGCAAGGGCGACGGGGCGGTCTGCCCGCCCACCGCGCAGCACGCGATGCGGCAGGGCCGCAGGGCCGCCGACAACCTCATCGCGACGCTGCGGAACCAGCCGTTGAAGCCGTACGTCCACAAGGACCTCGGTCTCGTCGTGGACCTCGGCGGCAAGGACGCAGTCTCCAAACCGCTCGGGATCGAGCTGCACGGAATCACGGCGCAGGCCGTCGCCCGCGGTTACCACTGGTCGGCGCTGCGGACCAATGTCGCCAAGGCACGGGTCATGACCAACTGGGTGCTGAACGCCGTCGCGGGCGACGACTTCGTCCGCACCGGCTTCCAGTCCCGGAACCCGGCCAAGCTGCGCGACTTCGAGTACACGGACGCCTACCTCACACCGGCACAGGTCCGCGAGCACACCGCCACACTGCACACCGGTACCTGATCCGCACCGCTCCGGAAGGAGATCCGGTCCACGGCCCCGGCTCCGCCGTGAGCGGTGCCGGG
>NZ_JBEXPH010000156.1:3992-19897 GCF_040611955.1 Streptomyces sp. NPDC006510
CCCATCAGGCCGACGGAGTTCCCGCCGAGGCCCTTGCCGCGTACCCCGCTGTCGGGCGGGGGGGGGCCCCGGCCGGTGGGGCCGGCCGTCGCCCGCGCGCCCATCCGCCGGTCCGGGCTCCCGCTCGGACGGGCTCAGGCCTCGGGGACGGTGCGGTGGACGGCGCGGAGGAACGCCGCGTTGTCCGGGGTGCGGCGGATCCGGTCCAGCAGCGTTTCGAGCGCGGTCTTCGGGTCCCTGCCGCCCAGCGCGCGCCGCAGCCCCCGTACCACCCGCAACTCGCCTTCCGGTACGAGGAGTTCCTCGCGCCGGGTGCCGGACGCCGGGATGTTCACAGCCGGATGGGTGCGTCTGTCCGCCAGTGCGCGGTCGAGCCGGAGCTCCATGTTGCCGGTGCTCTTCAGCTCCTCGAAGAAGTAGTCGTCGGCGCGGGAGCCCGTCTCCACCAGCGCGGTGGCCAGGATGGTGAGGGAGCCGCCCTCCTCGGTGAGCCGTGCGGCGCCGAAGAGCTGCTTGGGGCCGAGCAGGGCGGCCGCGTCGACGCCGCCGCTGAGGGTGCGTCCGCCCGCGGCGGAGGCGTTGTTGTGGGCGCGGCACAGGCGGGTGAGGGAGTCGAGCAGGATGACGACGTCCTGGCCCTGCTCGACCAGTCGCTTGGCACGTTCGACCGCGAGTTCGGCGACCGCGATGTGCTCCTTCGCGGGCCGGTCGAACGTCGAGGCAAGCACCTCTCCCCGCACGGACCGGCGCATGTCGGTGACCTCCTCGGGGCGTTCGTCGACCAGCACCACCATCAGCAGGCATTCGGGATGGTTGGCGGCGACGGCGGCGGCGACCTGCTGGAGCAGGACCGTCTTTCCGGTCCTGGGCGGCGCGACGACGAGCCCGCGCTGCCCCTTGCCGATCGGTGCGACCAGGTCGACGAGACGCATCGCGGCGCCGCCGGACGGAGTCTCCAGCCGCAGCCGTTGCCTGGGGTGGAGCGGGGTGAGATCGCGGAAGTGCGGCCGGCCGCGAAGCGCCTGCGGGGAGCGGCCGTTGACCCGCTCCACGGTGGACAGGGAGCGGGGCCGGTCGCAGAGTCCCTCGACGGCATCGCCCCGGCGCAGGCCGTGACGGCGGATCAGGGCGGCCGGGACGAGTACGTCGCCGGGGGAGGGGCGGCCGTCCCGGGCGCGCAGCGCGCCGTTCCCCTGGTGGGTGATGTCGAGGACGCCGACGGCCCCCGTGGCGTCGGCGGCCTCGGTGGCCTCGGTGGCCTCGGTGGCCTCGGTGGTCAACTCCTGCTGATGCAATGGGTGTACGAGAGTGCTGGTCATGGAGAGTGGTCCTTTCGCGGACAAGGCGAACGAAGGGGCCGGACGGCACGGGGCGGAGGAGAGCACGCCCCCGACGACGGGCGGGAAAGTCCGAACGGAGGGAACCCGGTCCGAACTGGATGAAGGTGATACGGAAAGCTGGATCACCGGTCGGAGAAGGACGGGTGCGACAGCTTCGGAGAGGTGACTCGGCACCGGTGCCTCGAAAGCCAGGCGGACGCGTGTACCAATCGCACAGTACCACGGCCCTCGGTCAGCAGGGCCGTGCCGAGGGCATCGATATCCGGTTGCCGTGGCGTTCGCGGAGTGGTGTGGTTCTCCGGGCCACCCGCCCGCTCACCCATCCTGACCGGCGCCCCGGGCGCGGAGGAGTCATCTTGTCGATACGCATCACCGCACTGACCGACCCCGAACGGTCCGGCGGGAGCCACCGTCTGGCCTGGCTCGCCTCCGACCGCGCGGGCAGCCCCGTCGGCTCGGCGTTCCTGCGCGTCTTCACCCGCGAGGGCCAGGAACACCTCGCTGAACTGGACATCCACGTCCATCCCGCGGAGCGCCGCGGCGGAGTCGGTTCGCGGCTGTTCGACGCGGCGGTCGAAGCCGCCCGCGAGGAGGGCCGGCGCAGTGTGATCGCCCAGGTCGAGGCCGGCACGGCGGGGGATCATTTCCTGCGGGCCAAGGGGCTGCGCAAGGTCCTGACCCTGACGTACGTCCGGCTTCCGCTGGCGAAGGCCGACATCGAGGCCCTGCACCGGGACGTCGGGCAGCCGCATCCGGGCTACCGGCTCATCTCCTGGGACGGCGCCGTCCCGGACGAGCTCGCGCCGACCTTCGCCGCTTCTCGCCGGGCCATGGACGACATGCCGATGGACGACACCGACTTCGGCACGGTCGTCTGGGACGTGGACCGGGTCCGGTCCGCGGCGACGGCCGTCGCGGCACGCGGTGAGCTGCTCCACACGGTCGCGGCGGTCGACGAGTCCGACTCCACGATCGTGGGCTTCACGGAACTCGTCGTCCCGGGCGACGGAAGGGGCGACGCCCAGCACTACGGCACCGGAGTCCTTCCCGAGCACCGGGGGCACGGCCTCGGCCGGTGGATGAAGGTGCGGTCCATCCTCGAAGCCCGCGAACGCCACCCGGGTCTGGAAGGGCTGCTCACGGACACCGCCGACAGCAATACGCACATGCGGAGCATCAACGACGCGCTCGGCTACGAACCGACACACAAGTCGGTCGAGTACCAGCTCGATCTGTAGGAGCCTGCCGTCCGGCGGTCGGGGTGGAGCCCCGCCCGCCGGACAGCTCCCGGGCCTCGCGTTCGGATCAGGCCGTTCCCCGGAACGCGGCCAGTATCCGCTCCGCCGCCAGCGTGGCGGTCAACTCGCCGTCCCGTACCAGCTGTTCCAGCCCCGGAGCGAGCGCACGCACCTCCGGATGGCCGCGCAGACTCTCCAGCAACTCGTCCCGCACCATCGTCCACGTCCAGTCGACCTGCTGGTCACGCCGCTTCGCGGCGAGCCGCCCGGTCGATTCCAGCAGCGCGCGGTGCTGCTCCAGTCGCTCCCACAGGGTGTCGAGACCGGCCGACTCACGGGCGCTGCACGTGAGCACCGGAGGCGTCCACGCCGCGTCCACCGGGTGCATCAGCCGCAGCGCACCCGCCAGTTCACGCGCGGCCGCGCGCGCGTCGCGCTCGTGCGGGCCGTCCGCCTTGTTGACCGCGATCGCGTCCGCCAGCTCCAGGACGCCCTTCTTGATGCCCTGGAGCTGATCGCCGGTACGGGCCAGCGTCAGCAGCAGAAACGTGTCGACCATATTGGCCACCGCCGTCTCCGACTGTCCGACGCCGACCGTCTCCACCAGCACCACGTCGTATCCCGCGGCCTCCATCACCACGATGGACTCCCGGGTCGCCTTGGCCACCCCGCCGAGCGTCCCGGCGGTGGGGGACGGGCGTACGAACGCCGCCGGGTCCACCGCGAGCCGCTCCATCCTGGTCTTGTCGCCCAGGATGGAGCCGCCCGTACGGCTGGAGGAGGGGTCGACGGCCAGCACCGCGACCCGGTGCCCGAGCCCGGTGAGCATCGTGCCCAGCGCGTCGATGAAGGTGGACTTCCCGACGCCCGGCACGCCGCTGATGCCGATCCGCCGGGCATCGCCGGAGTGCGGCAGCAGCTCGCGCAGCAACTGCTGGGCCAGCGCCCGGTGATCGGGGCGGGTGGACTCGACGAGAGTGATGGCGCGCGCGATGTGCGCCCGCTTCCCGTCGAGCACCCCCTTCACATAGCTGTCGATGTCGATCTTCGGTGCCATCGGGTCAGCGGCTCACAGCTCGTGGCCGAGCGCGGCGCCGAGCCGCGACACCAGGTCGTACGCGGCATCCGGAATGACCGTGCCGGGCGGGAACACGGCCGTCGCGCCCGCCTCGTGCAGCGCCTCGACATCCTGCGGCGGAATCACCCCGCCCACCACGATCATGATGTCGTCGCGCCCTTCGGCCGCCAGCTCCTCGCGGAGCGCCGGCACCAGCGTGAGGTGCCCGGCGGCCAGCGAGGAGACGCCCACGATGTGCACGTCCGCCTCCACCGCCTGCCGTGCCACCTCGGCCGGCGTCTGGAACAGCGGGCCGACGTCCACGTCGAAGCCCAGGTCGGCGAAGGCGGTCGAGATCACCTTCTGGCCGCGGTCGTGGCCGTCCTGTCCCATCTTGGCGACCAGGATGCGTGGACGGCGCCCCTCGGCCTCCTCGAACCTGTCCACCAGCGCCCGGGTCCGGTCCACGGAAGGGGATTCACCTGCCTCGTTGCGGTACACACCGGAGATGGTACGGATCTGGCCCGCATGCCTCCCGTACACCTTCTCCAGGGCGTCCGAGATCTCGCCCACGGTTGCCATCGCGCGTGCCGCGTCGACGGCGAGTGCCAGCAGATTGCCTTCGAGGCCGGGGCCGGGATCCCGCTCGGCCGCCGCCGTGAGCGCGCGCAGCGCGGCCCGGCAGGCGGACTCGTCGCGCTCCTCGCGCAGCCGGCGCAGCTTCTCGATCTGCTGGGAGCGCACCGAGGAGTTGTCGACCTTGAGCACATCGATCTGCTCGTCGCTCTCCACCCGGTACTTGTTGACCCCGATCACCGGCTGGCGTCCGGAGTCGATCCGCGCCTGGGTACGGGCCGCGGCCTCCTCCACCCGGAGCTTCGGGATGCCCGCGTCGATGGCCTGCGCCATGCCGCCCGCCGCCTCGACCTCCTCGATGTGCTGCCAGGCCCGCCGCGCCAGGTCGTACGTCAGCTTCTCCACATATGCGCTGCCGCCCCACGGGTCGATCACCCGGCCGGTGCCCGACTCCTGCTGGAGCAGCAGCTGGGTGTTCCGGGCGATCCGGGCGGAGAAGTCCGTCGGCAGGGCGAGCGCCTCGTCGAGCGCGTTGGTGTGCAGCGACTGGGTGTGCCCCTGGGTGGCGGCCATCGCCTCCACACAGGTCCGGGTGACGTTGTTGAACACGTCCTGGGCGGTCAGCGACCACCCCGAGGTCTGCGAATGGGTGCGCAGCGAAAGGGACTTGGCGTTCTTCGGCTCGAACTCCTTGACCAGCTTGGCCCAGAGCAGCCGGGCCGCCCGCAGCTTGGCGATCTCCATGAAGAAGTTCATGCCGATCGCCCAGAAGAACGACAGCCGCGGCGCGAACGCGTCCACGTCGAGACCGGCGTCCCGGCCGGCCCGCAGATACTCCACCCCGTCCGCGAGGGTGTACGCCAGCTCCAGATCGGCCGTCGCACCCGCCTCCTGGATGTGATAGCCGGAGATGGAGATCGAGTTGTAGCGCGGCATCTTCTGCGACGTGTACGCGAAGATGTCGGAGATGATCCGCATCGAGGGCTTCGGCGGATAGATGTAGGTGTTGCGGACCATGAACTCCTTCAGAATGTCGTTCTGAATGGTTCCGGCCAGCTTCTCCGGTCCGACGCCCTGTTCCTCCGCGGCCACGATGTACAGCGCGAGTACGGGGAGCACCGCGCCGTTCATCGTCATCGACACCGACATCCGGTCCAGGGGGATGCCGTCGAAGAGCTGCCGCATGTCGTAGATCGAGTCGATCGCCACGCCCGCCATGCCGACGTCGCCGGTCACCCGCGGGTGGTCGCTGTCGTAGCCGCGGTGGGTCGGCAGGTCGAAGGCGACGGAGAGGCCCTTCTGCCCGGCCGCGAGGTTGCGGCGGTAGAAGGCGTTGGACTCCTCGGCCGTGGAGAACCCGGCGTACTGCCGGATCGTCCAGGGCTGGTTGACGTACATCGTCGGGTACGGGCCCCGCAGATACGGGGCGATGCCCGGATACGTACCGAGGAAGTCGAGCCCTTCGAGGTCGTGCCCGGTGTACAGCGGCTTGACCGCGATGCCCTCCGGGGTCTCCCACAGCAGGTCGCCGTCGGAACTGCCGACGGACTCCTTCACCGAGGTACGCCACCGGTCCTCGGACACTTCGGCGGCGCCGCCCGGACCGAGCTCGATGCCGGAGAAGTCGGGGATACGCATTACGCCACATCCATACGGTCGAGGAGGGAGGAGAGCACGGCCACCACATCGGAGCCCGCGAAGACGTACTCGTCGACGCCGGCGTACTCGCCGGGCCGGCCGGCGAGGAACACCCGCCGCGCGCCCGCCGAACCCAGCGCCTCGGCGACCGCCCCGGCCTGCTCGGCGTAGAGCGCGTCGCTGGAGCAGAGGCAGGCCACGGTGGCCCCGCCGGCCCGGAACGCGTCGGCGGCCGTCGTCGCGTCGACCGAGACCGGGTCGTGGACCGGTTCGATGCCGCCCGCCTGGAAGAGGTTGGCGGCGAACGACACCCGAGCGGTGTGAGCCGCGGCGGGGCCGAGCGCGGCGAGGAACACCCGCGGACGCTGTCCGGTCGCCGCCAGGTGCGCGTCCGACCGGGCGCGCAGCGCCTCGAACGCCTCGTCCCGGCGGACCCTGGGCAGACCGCCCGACGCGGCCGGTCCGGCGGGGGCCGGCTCACGCTCCACCGGCCGCTGGGCCAGCTGCGGGAATTCGCTGACCCCGGTGATCGGCTCCTTGCGACGCGCCAGATCCTTGCTGCGCGCCGCCCAGGTGGCCGCGAGACGCTCGCCGATCATCCCGGAGCGCAGGGCGGCGGCCTGACCGCCGGACCGCTCGATCTCCTGGAAGAACGACCATGCGGCGTCGGCGAGTTCGGCGGTGAGTCGCTCCACGTACCAGGAACCGCCGGCCGGGTCGATCACCCGGGCCAGATGCGACTCCTCCAGCAGGATCGTCGACGTATTACGGGCGATGCGCCGGGCGAACGCGTCCGGCAGGCCCAGGGCGTGATCGAAGGGCAGCACGGTGACGGAGCCGGCGCCGCCGACCCCCGCCCCCAGACACGCCAGCGTCGTACGCAGCATGTTCACCCACGGATCGCGGCGCGTCATCATCACCGACGACGTCACCGCGTGCTGGCGCTGGGCACCGGCGTCGGTGGCCCCGCACACCTCGGCCACCCGGGACCACAGCCGTCGCGCGGCCCGCAGTTTCGCGATGGTCAGGAACTGGTCGGCGGTCGCCGCGTACCGGAACTCCAGCTGTCCGCAGGCCTGTTCGACCGAAAGTCCGGCGTCCGTCAGTGCCCGCAGGGCGGCGACACCGGTCGCCAGCGAAGCGCCCAGCTCCTCGGCCGCCGATCCGCCGGCCTCGTGGTACGGCAGCGCGTCGACGGTCAGCGCCCGCAGTCCGGGAAACTCCCGCGCGCACCGCTGCGCCCAGTGGACCGCGGTCGACAGCTCGGGTTCGGCGCCGGTGCGGGCGGCCTGCCCGAACGGGTCCGCGCCGAGGTTGCCGCGCACGCTGTGCGCGTCGACGCCCCGCTCCGCGCAGATCCGCAGCAACTCCGTTGCCGCGGCGTCGGTCTCGCCGCCGGCGTCGAGCACCACGGGAGCCAGATCGAGGTAGACGCCGTCCAGGGCCGCCGCCAGCGCGGACACCGGAACACCCGCGGCACCGCCCACGGTCAGCCACAGCGAGGTGACGCCGTTCTCCAGATCGGCGAGCACCGCCTCGTTGAGACGTGCGGGATCCGGGAGACTGTGCCGCTGCCGCACGTCCCAGCCGCCCGCCGCGTTGCCCTCGGCCTTGCTGCCGCGGGTGAAGGGGGCGAAGCCCGGATATCCGGCATCGGGCGCGCTGTCGCGCGAGGTGTAGAGGGGACGGGTGATGAGCCCGTCCTCCACCGTGGTGGACAGCGCTTCCTCGGCGGCCGAACCCGCAGCCTCCTTGCCCGACTTGCGCAGCACGCCTTCGACGAGGCGTTGCCATTGCTCATGGGCGGGGGCGGGGAATTCGGCGGCCAACGAAAGCCCGTCGGCAGGCAGGACCGTCATGCCCAGATGCTAGGTCAGGGCGCTTGAGGGCAGCACGGGTTCCGCTTGTGACCTTGCCCTCTCCCAGTGCACTTGATCCTTCACCCACCGTCGCGTAAACGGCCTGCACCCGGGGCTTGGTGCTTCCTCCAATGCACCTGGCATTTGCTCCACAGATCACCCGGACGGATTGCAGCTGCGAGTTGGATTCGAATATCTTGTCGCACATGCAGTCCTACACAATCGGGCAGGCGGCACGCCTGCTGGGGGTCAGCCCCGACACCGCCCGCCGCTGGGCGGACGCCGGGAGGGTCGCGACACACCGCGACGAAAGCGGCCGCAGGCTCATCGACGGCCGTGATCTGGCCGCTTTCTCCATCGAGATCGGCCAGGGCGCGGGAGGCGAGGACGACGCCTCGTACACCTCCGCCCGCAACGCCTTCCCGGGCATCGTCACCGCGGTGAAGCTCGGCGACGTCGCGGCCCAGGTCGAGATCCAGGCGGGCCCGCACCGGCTGGTGTCACTGCTCACCCGGGAGGCCGTCGAGGAGCTGGGGCTGGAGGTCGGCATGCAGGCCACCGCTCGCGTGAAGTCCACCAGCGTGCACATCGACCGCGTCTGACCGCGCGTCACCCACGGCACGCATCCATTCCAAGGAGTCACGGGACCATGTCGACCACCCTCACCGGGCGTCGTACCGCCGCCGCGGTCATCACCGCCGCACTGCTGCTCCCGCTCGCCGCGTGCGGCAGCGGTGACGACAGCAAGAAGGAGTCCGCCGGGAAGTCCACCGCGTCGTCCGGGGCCCGGCTCACGGTGCTGGCCGCCGCCTCGCTCACCGACGTGTTCAAGGACGTGGGCGCCGCGTACGAGAAGGAGCACCCGGGCACGAAGGTGACGTTCTCCTTCGCCGGTTCCCAGGAACTCGCCGCCCAGGTGAAGCAGGGCGCGCCCGCCGACGCCCTGGTCACCGCGGACACCAAGACGATGGACGGGCTGAAGTCCGACACCGGCACGCCCACCGTCATCGCCAAGAACCGCCTCGTCATCGCCACCGGGGAGGGCAACCCGGAGAAGATCGCGGACCTGAAGGACCTGACGAACCCCGAGCTCAAGGTCGTCCTGGCCGCACCCGAGGTGCCGGTCGGCCGCTACAGCAAGCAGGTCCTCGACGCCCAGAAGCTCACCGTCGAGCCGGTCTCCCAGGAGCCCAACGTCCGCGCGGTCCTCAGCAAGGTCGAGCTCGGCGAGGCCGACGCGGGCATCGTCTACCGGACGGACGCCGCCACGGCCACCGACAAGGTCGACGCCGTCGACATCCCGGACGCGCAGAACGCCGTGGCCTCCTACCCGGCGGCTACGCTGCGACAGTCCAACAGCACCGAGGCCGCCACGGCGTTCGTGAAGTGGCTGAGCACCCCGCAGGCGCAGAAGATCCTGCGGTCGGCGGGCTTCCAGCAGCCGTAGGTCCGCAGTCCGCCCGGCCGGGGGAGCGGGAGCGGGGGCACCCCAGGTTCTTTCGTTCGGATCAGGGCGCAGTGCCAGACCCCGCGAGCCCGGCACGATCCGGCCGAGAGGCCCCAGTCCTGCCCGAACCGACCGATCACGGGAACCTCCGATGAGAGCCCTCCGCAGCCGGGTGCCCGGCATGCGCACCCCCGTCGCCCTGGCGCTACCCGCGCTGCTCGCCGTCGCGTTCCTGCTGATTCCGCTGATCGGCATTCTGGCCCGTACTTCCTGGGCCGACCTCGGCACCCATCTGACCAGCCCGGGAGTCACCCAGGCGCTCAGGCTGTCCCTGCTCGTCTCCTTCTGGGCACTGGGCCTCTCGCTGCTGCTCGGGGTGCCCCTGGCCTGGCTGCTGGCCCGGACCGACTTTCCCGGCAAGGTGTTCGTGCGCTCGCTGGTCCTGCTCCCGATGGTGCTGCCGCCCACCGTCGGAGGTGTGGCACTCCTCCTGGGCTTCGGCCGCCGGGGACTGCTGGGGCCCTGGCTGGAGGACACCTTCGGGATCACGCTGCCCTTCCACACCTCGGGCGCGGTGGTCGCGGCGACGTTCGTCGCGATGCCGTTCCTCGTCATCAGCCTCGAAGGCGCACTGGCCGGACTGCGTCCCGAGTACGAGGAGACCGCTGCCTCCCTCGGGGCCTCACCGGTCCGGGTGTTCTTCACCGTCACCCTCCCGATGGTCGCCCCCGGGCTCGCCGCCGGGGCCGCGCTCACCTGGGCACGGGCGCTCGGCGAGTTCGGCGCGACCATCACCTTCGCGGGCAATCTGCCGGGCACCACCCAGACGCTTCCCCTCCAGGTCTACCTGCTGCTCCAGGACTCCCCGGAGGCCGCCACCTCCGTCTCGTTGTTGCTCCTCGCCATCGCCATGGCCGTACTGATCACTCTGCGCGGGCGCTGGACCGGAACGCCGCGCGACCGCGCACCCGGCTCGGCATCCCCGGTGGACGACGTGGCCGGCCCGGAACCGGCGGCCCGAGCGGGCCACGGGACGCCCCCGGTCCCGCGGGAACGACGGTCGCTGCACGCCGAGGTCACCGGCTTCAACCGGCTGACCCTCGACGCGGCGCCCGGCACCACGATCGCCGTCGTCGGCCCCAACGGCGCGGGCAAGACGACCCTGTTGCGCGCGCTCCTCGGCCTGACCCCGCGCGCCCGCGCCCGGCTGCGCCTCGGCGACACCGACGTCACCGCGCTGCCCCCGCACCGCCGCCAGGTCGCCTGGGTTCCGCAGGACGGTGCGCTCTTCCCGCATCTGAGCGCGCTGACGAACACGGCGTACGGGCTCCGCGCCCACGGCGTCGCCCGCGCCGAGGCCCGGCGCGAGGCGCAGCAGTGGCTCGACCGGCTGGGCGTCGGCCACCTGGCCCACCGCAGGCCCGCCCAGCTCTCCGGCGGCCAGGCCCAGCGCGTCGCCCTGGCCAGGGCACTCGCCGCCCGCCCCTGGCTGCTGCTGCTCGACGAGCCGCTCGCCGCCCTCGACCAGACCACCCGCGCCCATGTCCGGCACACCCTGCGCACCCATCTCGCCGGGTTCGGCGGCGTCTGTCTGATTGTCACCCACGACCCCGTCGAGGCGGTTTCACTGGCCGACCGGGTGCTGGTGCTCGACGAGGGCCGCAGCCTCCAGTACGCGCCACCGGCCGAGGTCACCCGGCATCCCCGCTCGCCCTGGGTCGCCCGGATGCTCGGCCGCAACGCCTGGCCCGGTACCGCCGCGCCCGACGGCACCCTGGACCTCGCGGGCGGCGGCCGGCTGGTCGTCGCGGACGCACTCGCCGAGGGGACGGACGCCCTCGCGGTCATCGCGCCCGAAGCGGTCTCCGTGCACCACGACAGGCCCGGCGGGAGCCCCCGCAACGTCTGGCCCGGAACGGTGCGCGAGCTCACCGCCGTCGGCAGCCGGCTCCGGGTGGTGATCGCCTCCGGCGAGGCGCCGGACCTGGTCGCCGAGATCACCCCCGAAGCGGCGGCCGAACTGGGCCTCGTCGAGGGGACTGCCGTTTGGACGAGCGTCAAGGCGACCGAGGTCACGGTCGTCGTCCGCTGAGGGTGAGGATTCCGCGGCCCGGCCCGTCCCGTGCCCCGGCGGGAATCGCGGGGGCGGAAATTCAAGGGACGTCGTACCGGTGCGCGCGCTGACCGGAGTTGCCCTTCGAGCCGGGATTCGGAGAACACTCCGCTACGGGGGTGATATGCCCCTGACCTGGGTGTGGGCGATTGCGGTTTCACATTTCCTTTATCCCCATGGATACCCCCGATCGATTTCGATCGGCGTTTTACTTTGTCGATTTCCCGACCGCGTGCGACGTTTGAGTCGGCCAAACCGAATGAATTCGGATACGCGTCGGGAAAAGGGGAAGTTCATCGTGCAGACCGCCAGGGCCGTCCCGGCATCCACCGTCCTCAACCTGCGCGACCTGGGCGGCATCGCCCTGGGCCCGGACCACCGGGTCCGGGCGGGTGCCGTGCTGCGGTCCGGCCAGCTCAGCGGGCTCGACGCGGCGCAGGACTCGCAGGTGTCCGCGCTCGGCGTCCGTACCGTCGTCGATCTGCGGACCGCCGACGAGCGCGCCGCGGCCCCCGACCGGCTGCCGCCGGGCGCGCGGCTGTTCGTGGCCGATGTGCTCGGGGGCAATCCGGGGGTGGCGCCGGCCCGGCTGCGCGCCCTGCTCGCCGACCCCGTCGCGGCGCAGCAGATGCTGGGAGGCGGCAAGGCGGAGGGGCTGTTCGCCGACACCTATCGGCAGATGGTGCTCTCGCCGAGTGCGTCAGCCGCCTACCGGGCCTTCGTCGAGACGGTCGCCGACGACCGCGCCCGCCCGGTGCTCTTCCACTGCACGGCGGGCAAGGACCGGACCGGCTGGGCCACCGCCCTCCTCCTGATGATGATCGGCGCCTCGCGTGATGTCGTGCGTGCCGAGTTCCTCGCGGTGAACCCGGTGGTACGGGTCGCCTTCGCGCCCTACGTGCAGGACTATCTCGACGCGGGCGGTGACCCGGAGATCGCCTCCGCGGTCATCGAGGTCCGTCCCCGCTATCTCGACACGGCGCTGGACGCCATGGACGAGAGGTGGGGCGGACTCGACGGATATGTGCGCGACGGCCTGCGCATCCCTGAAGCCGCGGTGGAACGGCTGCACGAGGGGCTGGTGGTGCCCGCCTGAGCGGCGGGGCCGCGAACCGGTGGCCTTCCCGGCAGCGGTGGCGCACTCCAGGGTTGACTTGATACCCCCAGGGGGTATCTTGTGAGGCATCGGGAAGCGCCGCCTCCCGGTCGACCCGATGGAGGGAACCGTCATGAACAACGCACTGAGGATCACCGCCTTCGCCACCGCGCTCGCCGCGACCTTCGGAACCGCGTACGGAGTGGGCCGGGGTGTCGACCCGCTGGTGGCCGCGGAGGACCGCCCCGCGCAACAGCACGGCGGCCATGACGGCGGAGAGGAGGGTGGCGCGAAGGCGGCGGCGGACCACGAGCCCGGCGGACTCCAGGTTTCGGACGGCGGCTACACGCTGGCCCTGGAAACACCGACGGTCCGGGCCGGGGCCCGGACCGAGATCCGGTTCGCCGTCAGGGACGACAGCGGGCGCAAGGTCACCGCCTACCGGCGTGAGCACGGCAAGGAGCTGCATTTCATCCTCGCCTCCACCGACCTCACCCAGTATCGGCATCTGCACCCCGTCCGTGCGGCCGACGGCACCTGGTCGACCCCCGTCGACCTTCCCGAAGCCGGCGGCTACCGGGTGTTCGCCGACTTCACCCCGGCGGCCGCGGGTGCCGAGAACCTCACGCTGGGCGCGGACCTGGCCGTCTCCGGCGCCTACCGCCCCGCGGTTCTCCCGGACGCGGGCACTGTCGCCGAGGTCGACGGCTACCGCGTCACGCTCGGCGGTGAGCTCCGCGCCGGGCAGGCGGGCGAACTGAAGCCGTCCATCAGCAGGAACGGCCGTCCCGTCACCGACCTTCAGCCCTACCTCGGCGCGTACGGGCACCTGGTCGCCCTGCGCTCGGGCGACCTGGCCTATCTGCACGTCCACCCGAACGAGGGCGGCCCGGGTCCGGTGGTGTCCTTCACCGCGACGGCGCCCAGCGCGGGAACGTACCGGCTCTTCCTCGACTTCAAGCACGAGGGCAAGGTGCGCACCGCGGCGTTCACCGTCCGGGTGGCGGAGCCCGGGAACGACGGCGACGGACACCGGGAGAGCGGGACCGAGGCGCCCGCCGGGCACGCGCACTGACGCGATCCGGGCGGTCCTGGTCCCCAACCGGCCTTGTGGTGAAGCGCGTTGAGATGTGCCGACACGGGGTGGCGAGGGCCCTCCTCGGCCCCTTGGGTATGGTGAAAGGACCGGGTTTCGAATCCTCCGAGAGGGGCGTACGTTGACCGAGCGCAAGCCTGCGGGCGTCAGCTTCGAATCGTGGGTCGACAAGCAGATCCGGGAGTCCGAGCAGCGCGGCGACATCTCGCAGTTGCCGGGATTCGGCAAACCGCTCGACAGTCTCGGAGCTCCCTACGACGAGAACTGGTGGATCAAGCAGAAGATGCAGCGCGAAGGGGTGTCGGTGCTCCCGCCGGCCCTGGCCCTGCGCAAACAGGCGGAGGACGTGGCCGAAGCCGTGTCCGGGGCACGGACCGAGGCCGAGGTGCGGCGCATGCTGGCCGAGGTCAACGAGAAGATCCGGGCGGCCGTCAGGCGGCCGCCGCCGGGACCGCCGCTGAACCTCAAGCCGTTCGACATCGACGCCGTGGTCGATGAGTGGCGCACGGCGCGCGATCCGTCGTAGCCCCCGACGGGCCCGTGGGTGCTCGGCGACCGAATGCGTAATACTCTGTCCATGACATCGAGCATTACGCACCGGGGCGGCGGGCCGCGACGGGAGACCGTACGCATCAGGCGGGCCACCGCACGGGACGCGAAGCGGCTCACCCGCCTCGTCAGGACGTCCCGCGCCTACGAGGGTCAGTACGCCGCCATGGTCGCCGGATACCGGGTGGGCCCCGACTACATCGAGACCCATCGGGTCTTCGCGGCCGTGGAGCCCGGCACCGACCGGCTGCTCGGCTTCTACTCGCTCGTTCTCGCACCGCCGGAACTCGACCTCATGTTCGTCGCCGACGATGCGCAGGGACTCGGCATCGGGCGGCTCCTCGTCGGGCATCTGCGCAAGGAGGCGGAACGCGTCGGCCTCACCGGCGTCCGGATCGTCTCGCACCCGCCCGCCGAGGGCTTCTACCGGAGCGTGGGTGCCCGGCGGACCGGCACCCTGGCGGCCAACCCGCCCGCGGTGATGTGGGACCGGCCCGAGCTGCTGCTGCCGATCGGCTGACCCGGCACCGGAGGGTCCGGCCGGAACCCGTCCCCGGATCCCGGCCGAACCCCCTTCTCGGAACGCCGTGTTACGAGGCGAAGCCCCCGTACGGGCGCGTGATGATCTCCATGGCGTGACCGGCGGGATCGAGGAAGTACACGCCCCGACCGCCGTCGTTGTGGTTGATCTCGCCGGGATGCTTCCTGTGCGGATCCGCGTAGTGCGTGACCCCCAGCTCCTTGATCCGGGCGTACGCCGTGTCGAACTCCGCTTCCGAGATGAGGAAGGCGTAGTGCTGGGTGGCGATCGGGCCTTCGGGTGCGGTGGCGAAGTCCAGTGTGACCCCGTTCGCGGTTTCGACCGCGATGAACGGGCCCCATTCCGCGCCGACTTCAAGGCCCAGTATGTCCGCCAGGAACTCGGCGGACTCCCGGTTGTCCCGGGCGTGAACGATGGTGTGATTCAACTCGACTGACACTGTGGAATGCCTCCAACGGGCATCTCACGGGCACCTCCACGCCTCACCCGGCCGGTGACCGACGCGCGATGCCGTACTCAAAATCCTAGGCGAGGCCGTACTGATCGTCGAGAGCCGGGCGAACGGTCCGGCCATCACCCCGGCCCCGGTGACCGGCTACGGTGGGGGAGGGGGGAACGCAAAGTACTCCGGGTATCCGGACGGAGGCTCCCGGTGACCTCGACAGCACGCCTTCCCGACCGGCAGGGCCACGACGACGGCCGCGACGAGACACCCGAGGAACGGGCGGACCGGCGGTGGACCGATCTGCTCCAGGAACTGCGGGTCGCGCAGACCGGCGTCCAGATCCTGTTCGGCTTCCTGCTCGCCGTCGTCTTCCAGCCCCGCTTCGCCGAGCTCTCGGACACCGACCGCACCATCTACGTGGTCACCGTGATGCTGGGATCGGCCACCGCCGCCGTGCTGATCGGGCCCGTTTCGTACCACCGGCTGCTCACCGGGCGGCGGCTCAAACCGCAGACGGTCACCTGGGCGTCACGCATGACCGTGCTCGGGCTCGTCCTGCTGTTCTGCACCATGTGCTCCGCCCTGCTGCTCATCCTGCGGGTGGCCCTGCACAACTCTGTCGCGCTGTGGCTGGTCGGCGGCATGGCGCTGTGGTTCCTGATCTGCTGGTTCATCTTTCCGGCCTGGGCGCTGGCCCGCTCCGCGTCGGTGCGCGAGAAATGACCGCAGCACGGGGGAGCGGCCCGGTCAGCCGGAATCGCCTGCCGCGAGCCCTTGCACGTCCGTGACCGTGAAGAGGCCGCCGTCCGGGTCCAGCAGAGTCGCCTCCGTGCCCTGTGCCAGCGGCCTTTGCTCGACCAGACTGCCGCCGTACTCCCTCGCCGCCGCGACCGTGGCCGCCACATCGGTG
>NZ_JBEXPH010000157.1:0-19663 GCF_040611955.1 Streptomyces sp. NPDC006510
GGCTCGCGGGTGAGGCGGGGATACGGCAGTTCCTCGACATCGGTTCCGGCATCCCCACCGAGCCCAACCTGCACCAGATCGTCCAGAGCGCGGCTCCCGACGCACGGGTCGTGTACGTGGACAACGACCCCATCGTCCTGGCTCACGCGGAAGCACTGCTGAGCGGGACCACCGGGGGAGTGACGGCGTACCTCGACGCCGATGTTCGTAAGCCGGAGAAGATCCTCGAACTCGCCGCCGACGTGATCGACTTCGACCGGCCCGTCGCGCTCTCCCTGATCGCTCTGCTGCACTTCGTAGGAGACGGCGGCGCAGGGGAGGGGCCGAGCGAGGGGGCGTACGCCCTGGTGGGGCGGCTGATGGAGCGGCTTCCCGCCGGGAGCTGTCTGGTGCTGTCACAGCTCACCGGTGACTTCGACCCCGAGAGCGTCGAGAAGGGGGTGGCCTCGTACGCGGCGGGCGGTGTGACGCTCGTACCGAGGTCGCACCGAGGAATCAGCCGTTTCTTCGACGGGCTGGACATGGTGGAACCCGGCCTCGTCCAGGTCGTCGACTGGCATCCGGAGCTGAGCCTCGGCGAGCTTCCGGTGGAGACGCAGCCGGTGCCGATCTACGGTGGGGTCGCCCGCAAGCCGTAGCGCGACGGGCGCATGGGGCAGGGGTCGCCCGGAGACGGCCCCTGCCCATCTGCTGTTGCGTATGCGCGCGCTGCCCACTTCCGCAGCTCGACCGTGAAGCCGCGAGCGGTGGAGACGGTCGGCGTCTTGATCTCCGTGATCCCGGTCGCGGGGTCGGTGAAGCAGCCGGAATCGGCCGCGGCGAACGCCGCCGCCGAGTTCATCCGGTGCAGTCGGCTGTGGCCCATGACGACCTGCGACAGGGCGTTTTTGGCGTGCACGGTGAGATCGTACGAGCGGGCGGACACCTTGCCCTCGTAACTGCCCACGCTCGCACCGATCTTGACGGTGATGTCGCCCTTCCCGCCGTGGGCGGGTGCCTGGACCCGTACGTGCTGGGTGGCCGATGCTCCCTGCGCGAACTCCCGCGTCACACCGTCGCCCTCGTAGAGCGTGCAGCCCGTGGTGCCGGGTGGATGTCGTAACCGAGCCGGGTCCTCCCAGGACAGGGTGCCCTTGGGTCACATCGGCACGATCGATCCGCCCTTGACGAAGAGCGGCAGGGTATCGAGCGGTGCCTGGTGGCCGTCGACCGTGGTCGGGCCCCGTGAAGTAGTACGCGTCCAGGCGCAGTTCCTGCTGACCGGTCCGCACCGGGGAGCGCTTCAGGCTCTGCCGCATGCCGCCACCGGTCCAGCGCAGCGGCTTCTTGTAGACGCGCATCACCACTCCTTTGGAGCGGATTCCGTAGTAGGTGCCCGCGTCGAAGGCGCTGGTGTGCGGTTGTGCGGTGGGACGGCGTCGGATCATGCGGCTGTCCTTCGGGTCGGCGAGTACGCCGTCCGGGGATGCCTGAAGCCGCAGAGTGTCGTCGGTGAAGAACTCGGCGCGGGCCTTGAGCGGACCGGCCTGCCTGATCGCGCCATGGCGGGAATTGGTGACCGGCGCGTGGCACATCCCCGACTTTTTGATCAGTCCTGATCAGAAAACGGTCTCTCTGGACCGAAAAAGTGGTGAGAACGGTCGTGAATAGTGCCTAAAGACTCACCGAATTTCCCTATAGTGAAGCCGCGTTGATCATCCGACCACCGCAACGAGCGAAGCCTTCGTCGCAGGAGATTCCGTACGATGACGACGCCCGCATCCGCGGTGCCCGACCGCCCGTCCGTATCCCCGGCGCCCCCCGTCGGACGCTGTCCGGCAGGTGCCGGTACGTCCGCCGTGCCACTGAGCGGACCCGAGTTCCACACGGAACCCCATGTCGTCTACCGCGCCATGCGGAGCGAACACGGACCCGTCGTACCCGTCGAGCTGCCCGGCGAGGTGCCGGCCTGGCTGGTCATCGGCTACCGGGAGCTCCACCAGGTCACCAGCGACGGCGAGTTGTTCCCCAGGGACGTCGCGCTGTGGAACCAGTGGGGGAACATCCCCGAGGACTGGCCGCTGTTGCCGATGGTCGGCACCCCGATGCCGTCCATCTACTTCACCGCCGGGGCCGAGCACCGACGTCACGCCGCGATGGTCGGGCAGGCGCTTGAGGAGGTCGAGCACTTCGAACTCCGCAGGGACTGCGAGGAGTTGGCCGATCGCCTCGTCGACGGACTCTGTGACCGCGGCACGGCGGACCTGATCGCCGACTTCGCTGTGCCGCTGCCGGTGCTCGTCCTCGCCCGTCTGATCGGATTCCCCGACGCGGACGGTCCGCGGATCGCCGAGGTGCTGAGGGATCTGGCCGACGGCGGTCCCGGCGCGCAGGAGGCCCATCTGCGGTTCGGCGAACACATGCAGCGGCTGCTGGCGGCCAGGCGGGCCGCACCCGGCAACGACGTGACCTCGCGCATGCTGGCGTACGCCGGAGAGTTCACCGATCAGGAGTACGTGCTCGATCTGATGGCCATCACGGCGGCGGGGCACCTCACCACGGCCGACTGGATCGGCAGCTCGCTCCGGCTGATGCTCACCGACGACCAGTTCGCCGTGGCGCTCTCCGGCGGTCGGCACAGCGTCGCCGAAGCCATGAACGAGGTGCTCTGGGAGGAGGGCCCGACGCAGATCCTCGCCGGTCGCTGGGCGGCCCGCGACACCCGGCTGGGGGGTCGGAGCATCCGGGCCGGGGACATGCTGCTGCTGGGCCTGGGTGCCGCCAACGCCGATCCGCACATCCGGCAGCATCTCTCCACCTCGGGAGGGCTGTCCGGGCAGAGCGGCAACAGCGCGCACCTGGCGTTCAGTCACGGCGAATACCGCTGCCCCTTCCCCGCGCAGGAGATCGCCGAAATCATCGCCCGCACCGGGATCGAGGTGCTGCTCGACCGGCTGCCCGACCTGGAACTTTCGGTACCCGCAGAGGAGTTGGTGCGGCGACAGTCCGCCTTCCTGCGGGGGACGACCGCGCTGCCCGTCCGGTTCGCCCCCGTCCGTCCGACAGGAGACTTGTCTTGAACTGCCCGCACGCCGCCGCCCGGGAAGCCGCTTCGAGTGGTGGGGCCGTTGTCATCGACCCGCTGGTCCAAAACCTGGACGGTGAGACGGCACAGCTGCGTGATGCCGGTCCGCTCGCCAGGATCGAACTGCTCGGCGTCCCGGCCCTGACCGTCACCCGCCATGCCCTGGCCCGCCAACTGCTCGTCGACCCCCGGCTGGTCAAGGACCTCGATGCCTGGGGGCTCTGGCAGCGCGGCGAGGTCACACACGAGTGGCCGTTGATCGGCGTGATCGATGCCGGGCGTTCCATGTTCACCGTGGACGGCGCCGAGCACCGACGACTGCGCACCAAGACCTCCCAGGCGCTCACACCGCGCCGGCTGGAGGAGATACGCCCGGAGATCGAGAAGTTCACCGAGGAACTGCTCGATGCCCTCGCTGAACGGAGCGAGCGGAACGAGGGCGGTGCGGTCGACCTCAAGTCCGTGTTCGCCCAGCCGTTGCCGATGCGGGTCGTCGGCATGCTGATGGGTGTGGACGAGGCCCAGCACCCCATGCTGATGAAGCGGTACAAGGCGTTCTTCTCCATGCTCACACCGCAGGAGGAACGCCTGGCGCTGCTGGCGGAGTTGGACGTCTTCTACGCCGCTCTCGTACGCGAGAGGACGGCGCGTCCGACCGACGACCTCACCAGCGCCCTCATCCTTGCCGAAGAAGGCGGCGAACCGCTCACCGAGGAAGAGGTGGTGGGCAATCTCAAGGCGATGGTGGCCGCCGGGCACGAGACCACCATCGGGCTGATCCTGAACGCCGTACGGGCCCTGCTCACCCACCCCGACCAACTGCGCAGGGTTCTCGACGGTGAGATCCCGTGGGAGACGGTGATCGAGGAGACCCTGCGCTGGGACACCCCCACCACTCATCTGCTGATGCGGTTCGCCACGGAGGACATCCAGGTGGGCGACGACGTGATCGCGAGGGGGGAGGGAGTGGTGATCTCCTATCGCGCCATCGGCCGTGACGTCGAGCAGCACGGGGCGGATGCCGACTCCTTCGACATCACCAGGCCGGCTCCGATCCGCCACATGACCTTCGGCCACGGACCCCACATCTGCCCCGGAGCCGCGCTCTCCCGGGTCGAGGCAGGCATCGCCCTGCCCGCACTGTTCGGGCGTTTCCCCCGGCTGCGGGCGGCCATCGCGGACGAGGAGGTCCGCAAGCTGCCGGTGATGACGCAGAACGACATGGAAGCCTTCCCCGTTCTGCTGCACGGCTGAGAACCTGACGACCCGTCGGGCACCTCGTCGGTGGGATACAGTTCTGGCAGGTCATGAGTTCCAGTGCACAGCCCCGGCTAACTGGACGGCACCCCGCTCCGCTGCGGGTGCTCCGGGTGACGACCGGCCCCATGCGCGGCGCATGGGGAACAGCGGACCATCGGGGCGGCGCACCTGGGGTCCATGATCCTGGGAAGGCGAAGAAGCATGCTCCCCCATCCCGTCCGGAACGACGACTGCCCCAGCCACGGCCCCGGTCACCACGTCCACTGGATCCACGCCAGGAAGTGCCACCAGGAGCCCGGCCAGGCCGTGGAGCTCCTGCTCACCTCCGGTGACGTCGGCGCCGACGGCTGGATCGAGCTGCGTCCCGCCTTCGATCACGCCGAGGAACTGCCGAAGGTGTGGACGCATGCCCCGGCAGCCCTCACGGAACTGCTCGCGCAGCACCGCGGACGCGTGTTCTGGCTGCCGCGGTGGCACGCCCTGAAGCTGGTGGACTCCGCAGGCCGTGCCACCGCCCTGGTCAACGCCGGTTTCGAGGGCGGCCCGCTCTGCACGACGACGGCCCCCGACCTGCGGCGGACCGCCGGCGGCACGAGCTACGGTCTGTAGCCGCCCGTCAGCGCAGCGCGTCCGCCAGTGCGCTGTCCGCCGCGGCGCGCGACTCCTGCCAGAGGGTGGTCACCGGCTCCCACACATGGACTCCCTCAGGCATGCCCACGGTGGCCCCGCCGAAGGCGACGCCCAGATGGGAGGGGTCCGCCGCCACGGACAGGCTGCCGACGACGTGGCCTTCGGTGGCCGCCGGGTCCGCGGTCCGCACGGCGGCGTACGCCCGCTCGTCCCGGGACAGTACGTACGGCCCGCTCCCGGTGGGCGGGACGGCCTCGGCGGAGCCGTCCAGGCCCCTGAAGGTGATCGTGGGGATCCGGTCGACCACGCAGGACCGGTTGCCGTTGTTGGTGACGCTGATACGGGCGACGTTCCGCTGTCCGCCGGGTGCGGCGTGTACTTCGAGGGCCTTTTCCTGGCAGGTTCCGAGGCGGCTCGCGGTACCGGCGGGCGCGGGGCCGGCCGTTGCCGACGCCGTGGTGACGGTCAGTGGCAGGGCGGCTGCGACGGCGAGCCCGGCGGTGAGAGCGGAGCGGAGACGCATGGTGTTTCTCCCGTTGGATCGACAGCCTGCGGATACGGCCGGACGGCCCGTCGGCCGGTGCGGCCGACATGGACAGTGTGAACTGTATGGCCCGACCTCCGCGACAGATCGGATATATCCGTCCGATGTATCCGGTGCCGGGACGGGCTACCACGGGTGTCGGCCTCCTCGGCCGGGGGCCGGGCCGACACAAGCGGCATGCGGCGCTTCGGGTCGGAGCCGCTCAAGGGGCGGGGCCGCCGGGGACCGAAGCGGCCACCGGGCCCGGCGCCCCGCCCCGTGGGCCGTCACCGTGTCCGGACGGTCGCCATCACTTCCCGGTCCGGCTGAAGCGTCAGTGCCGGTACCGGCTCGATGACACCCGGGTCCACGTCCAGCTCGAAGCGGCGCGCCAGCACGGCCAGGATCAGCACCGCCTCGACCATCGCGAACCGCGTGCCCAGACAGACCCGGGGGCCGCCGCCGAACGGGAACCAGGCGTACTCCGCGATGTCGTCGCCGGTCTCCGGATCCCAGCGCTCGGGGCGGAACTCCTCCGGCTCGGGGAACCACCGCTCGTCGCGCTGGGTCACCCACTGGCTGGTCCACACCCGGGTGCCCTCCGGCATCGGGACACCGCCGATCTGCGCGCCCGCCTTCGCGACGCCGGTGACCAGCCAGATCGTCGGGTACAGGCGCAGCGTCTCCTTGACCACGGACTGGGTGTACGTCAGCCGCGCGTAGTCGTCGAACCCCGGCTCCCGGTCGCCGAGAACCCGGTCCAGCTCCTCGGTGAGCGCGGTACGCACCCGCGGATTGCGGGCGAGCAGATACCAGGCCCACACCAGGGTGGAACTGGTCGTCTCGTGCCCGCCGATGTACAGCGTGACCGTCTCGTCGCGGATCTCCTGGTCGGTGAGGTGCGCGCCCGTCTCGTCGACCGCGGTCAACAACCGGCTCAGCAGGTCGGGGCGTTCGTCCCCGCCGTCGCGATGGCGGGCGACGACCCGGCCCACCTCGGCGTCGATGACCGCCGCGGCCTTCTTGATCCTGGCCCGGCCCGGAGTCGGCACCCAGTCCGGCAACAACGCGCCGATCCCGGCGAACTCCTTGCCGATCTCCTGCTGCGCCACATCCATCGCCCGGCCCATCGCCTCGGCGTCGGCCGCCGTGTCGACGCCGAAGATGGTGCGCACAGCGATCCGCTGGGTCAGCGCCGCCATCTCCCGTTTGATGTCGATGCGTTCACCGGCCGACCAGGTGTCCGCCAGCTCCACCGTGCTGCTCGCCATCGTCGCCGCGTACGACCGCACCTGCTTGGGCCGTACGGAGGGCTGCACCAGCGACCGCTTCCGCCGCCAGTCCGTGCCGCGGGCGACCACCACGCCGTTGCCCATCACGGTCCGGAAGGCGATCCCGAGCGCCGGCTGGTCGAAGGAGCGTTCCGTCTCGGTGAGCAGCTCGCCTATGCAGTCCGGATCGGCTATGTACACACATGAGTTGGGGCCGAACCGCCAGCCCACCATGTCCCCGTGGGAGCGCAGACGCTCGAAGAAGGCGAGGGGGTTCTTTCCGAACTGCGGCAGGCTCCCGAGGAACGGCAGCCCCTTCGGGCCCGGCACGATCCGGTGGCTCCGCGGCTCGGCGTCGATGGCCGGGCCGGTCTCCGTGGACATGAAAGTCTCCGCTCCCTTGTGGCGCACCCGAATCGGTGCGCGGCGACCTGACTTCAGCGCTACCGCACGCCCTGGAACAAGTCATCGGCCTTGTGCGGTACGTGAGTTGTCGAGGGTAGCCGCGCGGCGCCGCTCCGGGAGCACCCGGGCGGCAGGGTGGCCGAGGAGACGCTGTCCGTCACCGCCGGACGGGCCCTGGTCCGGGCCCGTCCGGCGGCGTGCCGGTCTCCTGGTCCGGAGCCCGTCCCGCTGCGTGCGCGGGTCAGACGCCCGGCGGGACCCGGGACGGGCGGCCGCTGCCGCGGGGGTGGGTGTATCCGAAGAGGGCCGCGAGCGCCCCGAGCACGCCGCCGCCGACCGTCCACAGCCAGCGGTCGGTCCACCAGCCCGACGCCCAGCCGTCCTCGGGCTCACTGCCGAGCGAGACCTTGGGCGAGGTGCCGTCGTCGCCGGCGGCCGAGCCGTCCGAGGCCTGCTTCACGGAGGACGCGCCGGGGACCAGCGGCTCGGCGAGGGTGCCGTCCACGTCACCGGCGCCACCCTTGTCGGCCGCCGTGATCTCGACCTCGGTCTGTACCGGAAGGCCGAGGTCCGCCGAGGGCAGGTCGACGACCGTGAGGCGTACGTAGTAGCTGCCCGGCAGTGGGTCGTCGGCCCACGGCTCGGACCAGGCGCGGACGGTCCGCAGGACGCAGGTCAGCTCGACCGCCGACGCGTCGGCCGCGGCCTTGCCGGTCTGGCGGCCGTGCATGCAGGCCTGGCGGCGCCGCAGCCCGTCGTACACATCGACCTGCCACGTCGAGGCGCCGTGCCGGGTGGCGCTCTCCGGCAGGGTGATCTTCGCCTTGACGGTGGCCCGCTGGCCCGCGTCGGCGGGGAACACCCAGTACAGGTAGTCACCCGTGGACGCCCCGGCGGTGGCCCGCTGGTTCTGCTGGACTGCTGTCGCCGTACGGAAGGTGGTGCCGGCCTCGGTGGGGCCGGAACCGTCCTCGGAGGCGCTCGGGCTCGGGCTCCCCGACGGGTCGTCGGCCACCGCGCTGCCCGCCGAGGTCAGCAGGGCGAGCCCGGCGAGCAGCGCACCCGCGAGTACACGTGTCGTACGCATCAGTTGGTCCTCCAGACGGCGACGCGCCAGCGCGAGATCCAGCCGAAGACCAGGCCCGCGATCAGCCCGGTGAGAACCAGTACGCCCAGCAGCCACCAGCCGCGGCCGAGTCCGAACGCGGCCACGTCGGCCGCTTCGTCCGGGGCGTCCACCAGGTCCACGGTCAGCTCGACCGGCATGCCCGGCGAGGTCTTCACCGAGGCCGGGGCCGAGTAGGAGTTGCTGACCTGGAGACACACGGTCTCGGCGGCCGGCTTGTCACCGCTGTCCGTGTCGTCCTCCTCGGCCTTCGGGTAGCGCAGGCCGGAGGAGATGGCATCCGTGCGGCCGGTACCCGACTCCGATCCCCGTACGATTTCCCGGCCGTGCACGGTCAGCGCCCGCAGCAGCACGCCGTAGTCGTTGTTCACGGCGCGGTCGGCGAAGACGCTGACCGAGGCGCGCAGTTCCTGACCGGGCAGCACATCGACCCGGTACCAGCGGTGCTCACCGAACTTCTCGCGGTCGGTGTACAGGCCGGCCTTGAGCTGCGGTGCCGCGGAGCAGCTGTCCGCGCCCTTCGTCGCCACGGGGGTGACCACGGGCTCGGCGGCCCGGTCGACCAACTGCTTGACCCGGCCGGAGAGTTCATCGGTGTGCTGGACCGCGGTGTAGGTGCCGCCGGTGGCCTCGGCGATACAGGTCAGCTGCTCACGGATCTTCGCGTTCGGCACCAGGCCCAGTGTGTCGATGACGAGGTGGATGCCGCGGGCCGCGATGTCACGCGCGACCTCGCACGGGTCGAGTGGGCCGCAGGTGTCCTCGCCGTCACTGATCAGAACGATCCGGCGGGTGGAGTCACCGCCTTCGAGGTCGTCGGCGGCGCCCAGCAGGGCCGGGCCGATCGGGGTCCAGCCGGTGGGGGCCAGGGTGGCGACCGCGGTCTTCGCCTCGGTACGGTCCAGCGGGCCGACCGGGTAGAGCTGCTTGGTGTCCTTGCAGCCGACCTTGCGGTCGTTGCCCGGATAGTCGGCGCCGAGCGTCCGGATGCCGAGCTGCACCTGCTCGGGCACCGCGTCCAGGACCTCGTTGAACGCCTGCTTGGCGGCTGTCATCCGGGACTGGCCGTCGATGTCACGGGTCCGCATGGAGCCGCTGACATCGAGCACCAGCTCGACCTTGGGGGAGGCTTTGGCGGGGGCTTCGTCGGCGGCGGCGGGGAGCGCCGAACCGAGCCCGGCGGTCAGGGTGGCGAGCAGGATGCCCACTCCGACCGTCAGCCTTTTTCTTATGATCATCGCCGGATACTAGTGAAGATCGCTTCGCTTCCCCAAACCGGTCCGGAGGCGGCTGGGGAACCGTCAGAAACCGCCGAGCAAGGGGCCCGAGGCGCGTTCCAGGACCGATCCGACCCGCTCCCAGGTGGCCGAGTCCCGCTGGACGGGGGGAAGCCGGGTGTCCTCGCCGGTGCTCCAGCCGGTGGCGATCGCGACCGGATCGGTGCCGGTGGCCGCGGCCGCGGCCAGTGCGGCGGCGCCCAGTGCCACCGGCTCGCCGATCCCGGGCATGATCACGGGACGGCCGGAGAGCCGTCGTACCGTCTCCACCCAGGCCCGTCCCCGGGCACCGCCGCCGATCAGCCGCAAGGGGCGGGTGGCCACCTCGGGACCGGCCGGGTCGAGGCCGCAGGACCGCAGCAGTTCGTCGAGGGCGCGCAGCACGGTGACGACGGCGCCCTCGTAGGCGGCGCCGAGGAGCTGCCGGGGCGTGGTGTCGTGCCGCAGCCCGGTGAGCAGGCCGGCGGCAGTGGGCAGATCGGGGGTGCGTTCGCCGTCGAGGTAGGGGAGGAGCACCGCCTCGCCGCCCAGGGACGTGTCGTCGCGGTCCAGGCCGAGCAGGGCGGCGACCTTGTCCACGGCGAGCGTGCAGTTGAGGGTGCAGGCCAGCGGGAGATACGTACCGTCCGCCGCGGCGAATCCGGAGAGCGCCGGTGACGCGGGCCGGGTCCGGGATGCCGCGAAGACCGTTCCCGAGGTGCCGAGGCTGAGGACGGGGTGATCGAGGAGCCCCGCGCCGCCCAGTCCGAGGCCGATGGCGGCGCTCATATTGTCCCCGGTGCCCGCGGCCACGGCGACCGTGCCGGGCAGTCCGAGCGCGTCGGCCGCTTCGGCGGTCAGTGAGCCGACGCGGGTCGCGCCGGTCTTGGCCACCTCGGGCAGCAATGCGGCGTCCAGACCGAGGAGTTCGAGAAGCTCCGGGTCGTAGGCTCTGGTCGCGGTGGAGTACCAGCCGGTGCCCGAGGCGTCGCCGGGGTCGGTGGCGGCGGCGCCCGCGAGGCGTTCGGTCAGGAAGTCATGGGGGAGGCGTACGGCCGCGGTCGCGGCGGCGTTGTCCGGTTCGTTCTCCCGCAGCCACTGCCATTTCGACGCGGTGACGGCGGCCACCGGCACCGATCCGGTCCGCGCGGTCCAGGCGTCCGGGCCGCCGAGCGCCTCGGTGAGCGCGGCGGCCTGCGGGGCGGAGCGGGTGTCGTTCCACAGCATCGCGGGGCGCAGCGGGCGGCCCGACCGGTCGAGGACGACGAGTCCGTGCTGCTGTCCGGCGATCGCGATGCCGATCACGGCCGACGCGGCGACCGAGGACTCCTTCAGCCCGGCGCTGACGGCGTCGCGCAGCGCGTGCCACCACAGCTCCGGATCGCTCTCACGGGCCCCCGCCTCACCGCGCACGACATGCGGGGCGCGGCCCACGGCCAGCAGCCGGCCGCTCGCGGCGTCGACGAAGGCGGCCTTGGTGGACTGGGTGGAACTGTCCACGCCGATGACGACGGTACGCGGCGGCATGGCGCCCTCATTCCTGTGCTGAGCGGGGTACGGATTTTAGTCGTGTGCAAAACAAAATACGTGACCGAGTCCGTGCCGAACAGTGGCCCGTGCGGGGGTTACGCGCCGACCGCCACCCATGCATCATTAGTCATGACACTGAACAAATAAGGTTCGGGCGCCTCGACCGGTCCCGCGCCCGACGGCACCGAAGGCGGCCAGACGATGACGGAACGCTTCACGCCCACCCCCGACGACAGGTTCACCTTCGGACTCTGGACGGTGGGCTGGCAGGGACGAGACCCGTTCGGCGACGCGACCCGCGCGGCGATCGACCCGGCCGACTCCGTGCGGCGGCTCGCGGAGCTCGGTGCGTACGGTGTGACATTCCACGACGACGACCTGATTCCGTTCGGCTCGACGGACACCGAGCGCGAAGGGATCGTGAAGCGGTTCCGCCAGGCGCTGGACGCGGCCGGGCTGGTCGTTCCCATGGCGACGACGAACCTGTTCACCCACCCGGTGTTCAAGGACGGCGCGTTCACCGCCAATGACCGGGACGTACGCCGCTACGCCCTGCGCAAGACGCTGCGCAACATCGACCTCGCCGTCGAGCTCGGCGCCACCACCTACGTCGCCTGGGGCGGCCGCGAGGGCTCCGAGTCCGGTGCCGCCAAGGACGTCAGGGTCGCCCTCGACCGGATGAAGGAAGCCTTCGACCTGCTCGGCGATTACGTCACCGAACAGGGCTACGACCTGAGGTTCGCCATCGAGCCCAAGCCGAACGAGCCGCGCGGCGACATCCTGCTTCCCACCATCGGTCACGCCCTCGCCTTCATCGAGCGTCTGGAGCGCCCGGAGCTGGTCGGCGTCAACCCGGAGACCGGACATGAGCAGATGGCCGGGCTGAACTTCCCGCACGGCATCGCGCAGGCGCTCTGGGCGGGCAAGCTCTTCCACATCGATCTGAACGGCCAGTCCGGCATCAAGTACGACCAGGACCTGCGCTTCGGCGCGGGCGACCTGCGCCAGGCCTTCTGGCTCGTCGACCTGCTGGAGACGGCCGGTTACGCGGGCCCGCGGCACTTCGACTTCAAGCCGCCGCGGACCGAGGACCACGACGGGGTCTGGGCCTCGGCCGCGGGCTGCATGCGCAACTATCTGATCCTCAAGGAGCGCGCCGCCGCGTTCCGCGCCGACCCCGCGGTGCGGGAGGCGCTGCGCGCGTCCCGGCTCGACGAACTCGCCCGCCCCACCGCCGAGGACGGCGTGACCGGGCTGCTGGCCGACCGCTCCGCCTTCGAGGAGTTCGACGTCACCGCGGCGGCGGAACGGGGGATGGCGTTCGAGGCCCTGGACCAGCTGGCGATGGACCACCTGCTCGGGGTCCGCTGAACCCGGGACGCCACCGGGTCACCCGGTGGCGTGCCCCGCGTACGCCACCGGGTCGGCCAGTACCCCCGTCAGCACCTGCGCCGCGCCGCCCCGTGCCGCGTCACCCGCGACGGACGAGGCGCGCAGCCGCCCGCTTCCCGGGGACCAGAGTCCCGACACCACCCGGCCGGTCAGCTCCTCGTCGGCGGGCGGCGACAGCCACGGCATCAGGTTCCGGTAGATCCCGCCGAGCACCACCGCGTCCGGGTCGAGCAGATTCACCGCCCCGGACAGCACCCGCCCCAGCATCCGGCCGGCCTCCGCGACCGCGGCCAGCGCCCGTTCGTCCCCCGAGCGGGCGCGCCGTTCCAGCTCGGCCACCCCGGCTCCGCCGCCGGACTCCTCGATCCCGGCGGCCCGCAGGAGCGCCGTCTGTCCCGCGTACTGCTCAAGACAACCGCGCGAGCCGCACCGGCACTCCGGTCCCTCGGCGTCCACCACCACATGCCCGATCTCCCCGGCGAATCCGTGCGCCCCGCGCAGCAGTTCACCGTTGATGACCAGTGCGCCGCCGACCCCGATCTCGCCCGTCAGGTAGAGGAAGCTGCGCAGAGCGCCGAGCCCGCCGAACCAGAGCTCGGCCAGCGCCGCCAGGTTGGCCTCGTTCTCGGAGATCACCGCCGGCGCCTCGTGCCCGGGGCGGGCGCGGGCGAGCGCGGCCGCGAAGAGATCCTCGGCCGGAACCCGGTTCCAGCCCAGGTTGGGCGCCTGGCGCACCGCACCGCCGGAAACCAGTCCGGGCAGCGCGAGCGCCACCCCGGCCGGGAAGAGTTCCTGCTCGCGCGCCGACTCCAGGGTGCGCGCGACGATTCCGGCCGCCCGCGCCAGGACCTCCGCCGGGGGTGCGCCGCGATTGTCGAGGTGCTCGGTGAGCCGCACCCGTCCGGTGCCCGCCAGGTCGACGACACACACCGAGACATAGTCGATGTTGACCTCCACGCCGAGCCCGGCAGGCCCGGTGCGTGCCACCTTGAGCGCGGTCCCGGGGCGGCCCGCCTGCCCGCTGAAGGTCTTGCCGGACTCGGTGAGGAAACCGATGCCGAGCAACTGCTCGACGAGGGAGGAGACCGAGGCCCGGGTCAGTCCCACCCGTGCCGCGACCCCGGCCCTGGTCGCCCCGCCCTCGGCCTCGTCGCGGACGGCCCGCAGCACCAGGCTGAGGTTGCTCCGGCGCACAGTGTCCTTGTCGGCCTTGGGCCCCAGCGGTGTGACGTTGCTCTTCATGTCGGGGCCGAGCCTATGCGATCCCTTGTGTGAACCGCCGTACCGGTCGGACAGCACCGCACGGCGTGACTGCCGCGCCACGAAGGGGCCGAGTGCCGTTCCCGTACCTGTGGAGGTCGCCGTTTCATGACCGCGTGGTCCGTTCGCGGCAGGGGAGAACCCTTGCCGCGAACGGACCACCGGTGAACCCGCCTCCGCCCGCGCGGTCAGCCCGTCGAGCCGCGTTCCCTGAGCATGTCCGCCATGAGCGCGATCTCCGACTGCTGGCCCCGCACCATGCCCGCCGCCAGGTTCCTGATCGCGTCCGTGGCCGCCGAGTCGGCCGCGGCCCGGGCCATCTCCGCTCCCGCCCGGTGGTGCGAGGTCATCAGCTTCAGGAACAGCACCTCGGCGTCCTTGCCCTTCGCCGCCCGCAGCGCGTCGAGTTCGGCGTCGGTCGCCATCCCGGGCATCAGCGAACCGTCGCCCCTCGGTGTGAAGGTGTGCCCCATCCACTCCATGGGCGGAGCGGCGGAGGACTTCGCCAGACCCCACATCTCCAGCCAGCCGAGCATCATGCCGCGCTGGTTGGCCTGCGTGTTGATGATGTCGTACGCGAGCCGGCGCACCGCCTCGTCGGACGTGCGGTCCCGGACGATGAACGACATCTCGACCGCCTGCTGATGGTGGATCGACATGTCACGGGCGAACCCGGCATCGACCGATGTGTCCGAGGGGGCGGCCGGGGAGGAGGCGGAGCCCGCGGACGAGGACGGTCGTACGAGCATGAGCGCGACCAGGCCCAGCGCCAGCAGCAGCACCACGCCGCCGGCCAGCACCATCGGGCGCGAGGAGCGGACCGAGGATGTCACTGGGCGACCCCGCCCGTGCAGGCCGCGCCCGGCTCAGGGGTCTGCGGGCCCTGCACGTACTTGGTGAAGAACTGCCCGACGCGGGCGTCGGCGGCGCCGGTCACCGTCACCTGCTTGCCCCAGGCACTGAGCATGAGCGGGGCGGCCTGGTCCTCGACCGGGCTCATCAGGGAGTAGGGCGTCGCCTCGACCCGTTCGCGGAGCTTGTCGAGGTCGGCCGGCTTCGCCTTGCTCGTGTACGTGACCCAGACCGCGCCGTGCTCAAGGGAGTGGACGGCGTTCTCCTTCGGAATCGCCCTGGTGTAGACGTCGGCGTTGCAGTTCATCCAGATCGGGTTGTGATCGCCGCCGACCGGCGGGTTCATCGGGTAGTCGACCTTCTTCTCGACGTGGTCCTGAGTGAGCTTGTCCCAGGCCCGCTCGCCCTTCACCGGTGAGGACTTGGCCTCGACCTCGGCCTTTTCCTTGTCGTCGGCGGCGGACATCAGGTAGCCGCCGCCCGCGACGAGCGCGGCGACCACGGCGACGGACGCGGTGATGGTGATGATGCGGCCGCGCCGCTCGCGGGCCCGTTCCTTGCGGCGGGCCTCCTCCAGCTTTGCGCGTCGTGCGGAGGCAGGGGTGTGCTGCTGTTTGGCGGAAGCCATGGGGAGTCCTTCGGTTCAACAAGACTGATGGAGCTGAGGGCATGCGGAGTACGTTCGCCGGTGTCCCGGGGAACGGGGCCTGCCTCTAGATCCGTTGAACCTGCAGACGGAGATGGTCGACTTCCCGCACGGCGTCGTTGGACGGGCCGCGGATCGCGGCCGCGCCGGTGAGCGGGGCGACAGGCGCGGTGATGGTCGCACCGGGAAGAGCCACGGGTGCGCTCTGGCCCGGCAGCACGACCGGCGTCGCATGCTCGGAGGGTCCGTGGCAGGAACTGCCCGCGCCCCGGTCCTCGGGGGAGTCGGCCACCACGATCCGCGCGAACACCTGGTCCGTGGGTGTCATCCCCCGGACGATTGTCGCGGGGTGGGCGCTGGAGTCGTGCGCGGCCGGGGCCGTGATCGAACAGCACGAGACCATGGCGAGCAGTACGAACAGCCAGCCGAGCACGGCCGACGCGCAGGTGCCCTGCCTGCGTCGGCGCGTCCGTTCGGTCAGCCCGTTCATCCCGTCATCGTACGCGGTGTGTGAAGTTTCAATGAGGGGTGGACGGGGTGGATGTTGTGCACGTGCCCCCTTGCGCGACAGTCCGTGCGAACGCGACAGTCCGTGCGAAGGGGCACCGGGGAGTGCGGCAGCCGGCCGGTCGACACGGGACGGAGCCGGCCCCTGATGTCGGTTGACGAGCGGGTGGGCTGACGGGCGGGTCCCCTGGCGCCGCGGTCCGCCCCTCGGGAAGATGTGCCCATGCCGTACCTGGTGCCGCCCCACATTCCTCCCGGTCGCCTCGCGGACTCCGCGCAACCGGCTCTCGCGGTCGCCGACGACCTGCTTCTGCGGCCGTGGCGGCGAGCGGACGCACCGGCGGTGGTCGCCGCCTTCGCCGATCCGGCGATCCAGCACTGGCATCTGCGCCGGGCCGACACCGAGGACGAGGCGCGCGACTGGATCAAGCAGTGGCAGGACGCCTGGAACAGCGAGACCGGAGCCCATTGGGCCGTCGTGCGCCCCGAGCGAGCGGGCGACGGGAGGGAGGAAGTGCTCGGGCGGGTCTCGCTCCGTTCCCTGGTGCCGACGACCGGCATGGCGGAGTGCTCCTACTGGGTACTGCCGGCCGCCCGCGGACGGGGCGTGGCGCCCCGGGCCGTCTCGTCGCTGGCCCGCTGGGCCTTGGACGAGATCGGCTTCGAGCGGCTCGAACTCGCGCACTCCGTGCTGAACCAGCGTTCCTGCCGGGTGGCGGCCAAGTCGGGCTTCGCCCTGGAGGGCACCAGGCGCCGGTCCCTTCTGCATGCCGACGGCTGGCACGACATGCACCTCCACGCACGGCTCCGCGGAGAAGACGCCAACGGCTGACCGCGACGGAGGCGGCGCCGACCGTGCGATCCAGGCCGAGGCGGCGCCCCGCCCTGCTAGGAGGCGGTGGCCCAGGGCGGCGCCGCCCTGCTTGGCCTGCCCGCCTCCCGGCTGGAGACCGGCGACCCGGCCGACTTCGTCCTGGTGGCCGCGGGTTCGCTGCCCGAGGCCGTTGTGGACCGCCCGATTCCGTCCATGGTGGTACGCGCGGGCCGGGTCATCGCCCGTGCGGGCCGACTGATCCGAGGCGTGCGGGGCGGGGTGTGTGCCTCGGGCGCGCCGGGCCCGCACCGTATGGCGGGGTCGGTCAGCCGCGGTCGAGCGCGCGATCGGTGAGGGGGCCCGCGCAGCCGGTGTACCGGGCGGGGTCGGTCAGTTCGCCCAGGTCGAGACCGGCGAGTTCGGGTTCCTCGTCGAGCACATCGGCGAGGACGTCGGCCAGGTCCGTGGTCTCCACGCGGGCCCGGTCGGCGGCGCCCACCAGAACCTCCTCGGCGCGCTTGCGGCCGATCCGTTCGGCGAATACGGCGGCCAGTCGCTCCGAGACGATCAGCCCGTCGGTGAGCTGGAGGTTCTCCCGCATGGCGTACGGGACGACGCGCAGTGTGCCGGTGAGTTCGGCGGCGCCGTGCGCGGCCCCGCCGACGAGCCGCAGCAATTCGCGCAGCGGTTCCCACTCGGCGTGCCACGCTCCGGCCGGCCGCTCGTCCTCGGCGGCGAGCGAGCCGTACAGCGTCGCCGCCAGGCCCGGGGCCCGGCGCGCGGCCGCCGCGATCAGCGCGGCCTGCACCGGATCGGCCCTGTGCGCCATGACGGACGATCCGTCGCCCTGCCCCTCGGTGACCTCACCGATCTCGGTACGGGACAGGATGAGCACATCGGCCGCCATCTTGCCGAGCGCGCCTGCCGTGAAGGCGAGTGCGCCCGCCAGATCCGCGATCGGGGTACGCAGGGTGTGCCAGGGCAACAGCGGTTCGGCCAGGCCGAGTTCGCTCGCGAACGCCTGGACCAACGGCAGTCCCGGATCGATCCCGTCGATGTCCTGGGTAGGTGCGTACGCCTCGAAGGCGGCCAACGTTCCTGCCGCGCCGCCGAGTTGTGCGGGAAGCGACTCCCGTACGGCCGAGAGCCGGTCCCTCGCGTCAAGGATCAGCGCCCGCCACCCCACCGCCTTGAGTCCGAAGGTGGTGGGCACGGCGTGCTGGGTGAGTGTCCGGCCGGCCATCGGGGTGTTGCGATGCGCGGTGGCGAGCCGCGCCACCGCGTCCGCGGCCCGCGCCAGATCGTCGAGGACCAGGGCGAGGGTCCGCGCGGCGACGAGCATGGCGGCCGTGTCGAGGATGTCCTGGCTGGTCGCCCCCCGGTGCACATACGGCCGGACGCCCGGCTCCACCGCGGCGACGAGATCCATGGCCAGCGGGACGACCGGATCGCCGCCCGCGCGTGCGCGCAGCGCCAGGTCGCGTACGTCGAACCGGACCGCGTCGGCGGCCACCGCGGTCACCGCCCGCCCGGCCCCCGCGGGGGCGAGCCCGCAGTCGGACTGGGCACGGGCGAGCGCCGCCTCGGCGTCGAGCATCGCCTGCAGAAAGGCGCTGTCGCCGGTGGCCGTCTCGGTGGGGGAGCCGGCCCGCCCGGGGGCGAGCAGTCCGGCGTCGCTCTCGTACATCGGCTGAACTCCAGGTGGGCGGTGCTCGCTCGCCCGCTGTGGGTGGATGTCGGACCGGTGGCTGCGCGAGTTCGTGGTGTCGCGAGCGGCGTGACCCCGCGAGCCCGGCATGACCCAGACCCTGAAAGCTGTCCCGTAATCCCTGGTGGATCAGCGTGCGGCGTCAGATGCGGTGCATCGCAAGGCGGACCGGACAGCCTCAGCCCTCGCCGGCTGCCCGGTGGATGCCGAAGACCGCGCCCTGCGGGTCCCGCACGACCGCGATCCGCGGCCCGTCCGGGATGTCGGTCGGCGGCATCAGCAGTTCGCCGCCGGCGCCCTGAGCCGTGGCGGCCGTCGCGTCGACATCGGTCACGGCGAAGTACGGCAGCCAGCTCGGCGGCGCCTCCGGCGGGAACCTGTCGTCCATGACCAGCATCCCGCCGAAGTCCTCACCGGCCACGCCCCACTGCGTGTACCGATCCGATGCGGCGTTCACCGTCCACCCGAAGACCGCGGGGTAGAAAGCGAGCGCCGCCTCGGCCTCACGGGTGACGAGTTCGACCCAGCCGAGCGCACCGGGGTCGTTCAGCCGCTCGGCACCGGCGAAGGCGCGCCCCTGCCACAGCGAGAACACCGCACCGGACGGATCGGCGACTACCGCGAACCTGCCCTGGTCGAACACGTCCATCGGGCCGACCAGGAGCGTGCCGCCCGCCGATTTCACCCGCTCGACCGTGCCGTCGGTGTCCTCGGTGGCGAACGCGACGGTCCAGGCGGTCGGCTGGCCCGGCTGATAGAGCGGGCTGAGCGCGGCCACCCGCGCGCCGCCGAGGTGCGCCATCGTGTAGCCGCCCGCCTCCTCGCGCGGATCGGTCTCGGGGCGCCAGCCGAAGAGTGCCGCGTAGAACGACTTGGCGGCCGGGATGTCGGGGGTGCTCAGCTCGATCCAGCAGGGGCCGCTGGGCACCGGTTCGGTGAGCTTCATCGGGGTTCCTCCGTGGATGGATGCGCGCATGGCCGCGCACCTGTGCCTGCCTGTCCTTGCGCAGTTGAACGCTATGACCTCGCGCGAGGAGTGGCCATCGGGGAAAAATGTTTTACGGGTGTAATATCCGCTAAGGTATTTGAGTGAGTGATACAACTACCCGGTCCGGGCCGCTCTCCGTCCGGAGACTCCCATTGGCGGCCCCGCTGCGTCTCGCCCGGCCCTCGGACATGTGGTTCAAACCGGCGCTGAGCGTCGTCGTCGCCACGGCCGTACCGGATCTGGTGCTGTTCGCCGCCGACCGGCTCGACCTGGTGATGTACACGATGGCCGGTTCGCTCTGTGCGCTGTACGGCCACAGCCTGCCGTACGCCCGTCGTGCCCGAGCCGTCGCCGGAGTCGTCGTCTCCATGGTCATCGGCATGGCGATATCCCTGGTCGCGGCCTCTCTCACCGACTCGACCGCCGTGCTG
>NZ_JBEXPH010000158.1:0-19612 GCF_040611955.1 Streptomyces sp. NPDC006510
ACCGCCCGCGCTGAGGTCTTCGACTTCATCGAGACGTTCTATAACCGCCGCCGCCTGCGCAAACACAAGGTCTTCGGCTACCTCACCCCGGCCGAAACCCGGCAACGGCACCAACACGACCTCGCAGCATAGGCATCGAGTGTCCAAGATCACGGGGAAGCTTCATACCGCCTACGACACCCGGCCTGTCACCAGCTACTTCCTTTCCAACCTGTTCCGCGGACACAACGCCACCCTCGACCGTCTCCGCGCGGACCGCTGGCTGGAAGAAGCCCTCAGCCGCGGGCCCGACCCGCTTCACCTGGCCGCCGTCTTCGGTATCAGCGCTGGCTCCGCCATCCGCTACGCGGACGCGGCGCGCTCCCTCCTCGAACAGGACCAGAATGGCCATGGACGCGAGTAGCGACCCTGGCTCAATCGCCAGGGCTGGTCACTGCCCAGGACAGACGATCAAGCATGTGTGGTGACTGTTCTGGGTGCCGAATGCTCCGTCTGTCGCTTCAACAGGCGTCACCACGGCAATTGCGGCGCGAAGGCTGAACCAGGGAGCATGAGGCGGTCCAGGCGAGGAGCGCGCGCGTGACCTGCGACCGGCCGTCCCTACGACTTTAGATACCTCAGGACCGCCAGGATCCGCCGGCTGTAACCGGTGGTATGGGACAACTCCAGCTTGTCGAAAATTGCGTTGAGGTTCTTCTCCACCGAGCTCAGCGAGATGTGCAGCTTCTGCGCGATCGCCGTGTTGGTATGCCCCTGGGCCAGGGTCTCGAGAACGCTGCGTTCGCGGGGCGTGAGACGGGTCAGCGGATCTGCGTGCGTCGTGCGGATCACCAGCTGCCGCACCACCTCGGGATCGATGGCAGCGCCCCCCGCCTGGATGCGTTCCAACGCGTCCAGGAACTCCTCCACCTGAGCAACGCGGTCCTTGAGGAGGTAGCCCACCCGTTCTGCATTGGAGGCCAGCAGTTGCACTGCATAATTGCGCTCGATGTGCTGAGACAGCACCAGCACGCCGACCTCCGGCCACCGCTCGCGGATCTCCAGCGCTGCGCGCAGTCCCTCGTCGGTGTGCGTCGGAGGCATCCGGATGTCGAGAACGACGATGTCGGGTTGCCGCAAGGCCATCCCCTCCAGCAGGGGCTCGGCGTCGCCGAATGCGCCCAGGACCTCGTGTCCCTCCTCGACGAGGAGCCGGACCAGCCCCTCGCGCAGCAGTGTCGAGTCCTCGGCGATCATCAGGTGCATGGCAGCTCCGCGGTAATGGTGGTGGGTCCCCCTTCAGGGCTGTCGATGCGCAGGACGCCATCGAGCGCGGCCGTCCTGCTGCGCAGTCCGCTCAGCCCGCTGCCCGCAGGGTTCGCGCCGCCCTTGCCGTTGTCCTGGACCTGCACCGTGAGCACTCTGCCGCGGAGCACCACCCGCACGGAGACGGCCGTGGCACTGGAGTGCTTGGCCGCGTTGGTCACGGATTCCGACACCACGAAGTACGCTGCGGTTTCTACCGGTTGCGGGAGTGGCCCACCAACGTCGAACTCTGTACGGACGGGGATGCTGCACCGCTCGGACACTCCGCCCAGCGCTTCCTTGAGCCCCAAACTGTCCAACGCCGAGGGATAGACCCGCCAGGTCACTTCGCGCAGTTCCGCGAGGATGTCCCGGGACTCCTCGTGCGCCTGGCGCAGCAGGGCGTCTGCTTGCTCAGGACTGCGTCCCCTGCGTGCCCGGCCGAGCAGCATGCCCAGTGCCACCAGCCGCTGCTGGATTCCGTCGTGGAGGTCCCGCTCGATGCGGCGGCGTTCGGCATCCACCGCCTGCACGACCGCTGCCCGGCTGGCGGCCAGTTCATGGATTCGCCGCTCCAGCAGTTCCCGTTCGGAGGGGCCGAAACACTCGCGGGCAATGCGGGTGTCCAGGGTTGCAAGTGAGTGGAGCCCCTGGACGTCGAGGAAGAGCAGCACACTGCCGAGGAGCACCTGCATCAACAACTCGTCCCAAAGGACGGTTCCCTGGGCTATTCCCCTCACGAGCAGCCCCGCCAGGACGATGCCGAAGCCCAGCAGCCCGAGCACGACGCCGCCCAGCAGTCCCGTGTAGCTGCGGACCGCGAGATAGCGAAGCATCTTCTGGTCGGATGCCTTGTAATGCTCGGGGAAGCGGTCGCCGAAGAAGACGGCCCGGCGGATCCGATCCAGGGTCGTCAGCCGACGGGCTCCGGTCATGAGGATGCCGAGGGCACTGGCGCGGGTGAGCGGCCACAGCAGGAAGGGGCCGAGGGCGGTGCCTACGACGAGGAAGTAGAGGAAGCCGAGCAAGGCCGTGACGCAGCCGAGGAACGTACCGACGCTCCGACGCGGCCAGGAGGCCGGCAGGACCGCTGCGTCGTCGCCCTCGCCGGAGTCGTCCTGGACCGATAAGCGCGGCAGGTGATCGGCGGTGCTGCCTGCGGAATCCCTCTGCACGAGGGGAGAGCCTAGTGGGGCTGCACAGCCGGAGCAAGATCGCTCAGGCTGTGCGCTGGGCGGGGCCACTGTGCGAGCCTGCCAGCGGTGGGTCAGGAAGTGCGGCGGTGCTGGGCCTGGTTGCGGCCGCGCAGCCGTACGGCCACGTAGCCCGCAAAGGCGACGACCACCAGGACCAGCACCGCCTTGGAGAGGATCCCGACGTAGGTCTCCACCACCTCCCACTGGCCGCCCAGCCAGTAACCGGCCATCACTAGGACGGAGTTCCAGATCAGGCTGCCGAGCGTGGTCAGCATGACGAACACGGGCAGGGGCATGCGCTCCACTCCGGCGGGGACGGAGATGAGGCTGCGGAAGATCGGCACCATGCGGCCGAGGAAGACCGCCTTGGTTCCGTGCTTCACGAACCACTGCTCCGTGCGCTCCAGGTCGGAAGCCTTCACCAGCGGCAGCTTCGCCCAGATCGCGTGCATGCGTTCACGGCCGAAGAGCATGCCGATCCAGTAGAGGACCACGGCTCCTGCCACCGAGCCGAGCGTGGTCCAGAACAGCGCTGAAGCCAGGGTGAGAACTCCCTGCCCGGCGGCGAACCCGGTCAGCGGCAGGATCACCTCGCTCGGCAGCGGTGGAAAGAGGTTTTCCAGCGCGATGGCCAGGCCGGCTCCGGGACCGCCCAGGGTGTCGACGAGATCGGCGGCCCAGCCCGCGATGCCGTCGGCGGGTTCATGCGGCAGAGCCAAGGACATGAGGTGCATGCGAGTCTCCCAGTTGGCGGGGCGGCCGGGGCAAGCACCCCGACTGCCATCCAAGCTAGAAATCGCAGCTCAGCGGCGGTATGCGGATTGCCGTCCGGTCCGGTGGTGTTTTCCGCACTACTCACCCTGCGGAAAACCGCACCCGTACGGACCGGGCACTGTGCCAGATGGGATCAGGACCCATCGCTGTGTGCGTATGCAGGCTGGGTCACGTCCCGGCCTCCTTTCAAGAGAGCCACACCACACGGCTTGGGACGGCTTTCGAGCGGCCTCACACACTCACACAAAGATCAACAGTCGCGCTGCGTACACGGCACATGAAGTCGGCCAGAGCCCGTTCTTGCGTACACAGCCACCAGAGACAACCCCCCTGACCACCGACATCCTCAAGAAAGGCAGCGTTCCTTGGGTCTATCAGGAATCAGGTGTGGTTCGTCTGTTTGGCCTACAGGTTCTTCGGTGGGCTGATCGGCCTACGCTCGGATGGCGGTGAGGCGGCCGTCGAAGAGGACGTCGAACTCGTTGAGGGCGGTTTTCCAGCGGTTGTTCCAGCGCTGGCGGCCGCGGCCGGTGGGGTCCAGGGCGAGGGTGGTCAGGTAGAGGCGCTTGAGTGGAAGCCGGACAGCAGCACGGGGTTGTTCATGCGGCACGCTCCCGGGCCGGGGCCAGGGCCAGTGTGGTGACGGCCTGGGCGATGTCCTGGATCTGGGCTGTGGTCAGTTCGGGGTGGACCGGCAGGGACAGCACCTGCTCGGCGGCGGTGTCGGTGTGCGGGAGGTCGGCTGCGGTGGCGTAGGCGGGTGAGCGGTGGAGGGGGACGGGGTAGTGGACGCTGGTGCCGGTTCCGGCCTGCTGCAGATGCTGGGCGAAGGTGTCGCGGTGGCCCAGGGCGGCGCCGATGCGGACGGTGTACTGGTGCCACACGTGACCGGCTCCTGCCGCTGTGGTGGGCAGGGTCAGGTTCGGCAGGCCGGTGAGGAGTTCGCTGAGCCGGGCGGCGTTCGCGCGGCGGTGTCCGGTCAGGGCCGGGAGCCGGCGGAGCTGGCTGCGGGCGATCGCGGCGTTGACGTCGCTCATCCGGGCGTTGGTCCCGACGATCCGGTGGTCGTAGCGCTGTTCCATGCCCTGGTTGCGCAGCAGCCGCAGGGTGCGGGCCAGGGCCGGGTCGGCGGTGACGACCATGCCGCCCTCGATCGACTGCATGTTCTTCGTCGGGTAGAAGCTGAAGCAGCCCGCAGTGCCGAAGGTGCCGGCCGGGCGGCTGTTGAGGGTTGCGCCGTGGGCTTGGGCGGCGTCCTCGACCAGTGCGAGGTGGTGTGCGTGGGCGAGTGCGGTGAACTCGTTCATCGCGGCGGGGTGTCCGAAGAGGTGGACGGGAATCACTGCAGTGGTGCGGGGGGTGATCGCGGCCCGTACGGCGTCGGGGTCCAGGCAGAAGGTGTCCGGGGTGATGTCGGCGAAGACCGGGGTGGCTCGGGTGAGGCGGACGGCGGCGGCCGTGGCGGCGAAGGTGAAGGAGGGCACGATCACTTCGTCGCCGGGGCCGATGCCCAGGGCGAGGAGAGTGAGCCACAGGGCCGAGGTGCCGGAGTTGACCGCGATGCAGGAGTGGCCGTCGACCAGGTCCGCGAACTCGTCCTCGAAGGCGGCGACCTCGGGGCCCTGGACGAGGTGGCCGGATTCCAGGACGCGGACCGCGGCGGCGATGTCGGCCGCGTCCAGGCGCGGTAAGGCGACCGGGATGGGTGGTGTGTTCACGAAGGGGGTCCCTTCCGGTGGACGCCGGGGCGCCGCTGCCGGAAGGGGCGGCGGGGCGTCAGGTCTGGTGTCGGGTGGGGTCGAATCCGTGGTGCAGGTAGAGGGTGGTGTCGTGGGTCAGGGCGCGGGCGCAGGCGTGGAGGCGGCGGGCCATGTGGGGTGGGAGGAGGGTGTCCCATTCCTCGGGTGCTGCCAGCGTCCACTCGGTCAGTTCGTCGTTGTCGAGGCGCACTTGTTGCTGGGCCTGTTCCTTGGTGGTCAGGCCGCCGTCGAAGATGAAGTTGACGAGCGGGGGGCGGCCGTCGGGCTGTTCGGGCACCCAGTCGACGACCAGCAGCCGGCCCGGGGTGAGGTCGAGGCCCAGTTCCTCCTTGATTTCGCGCTGGAACGCTCGCCTCGGGTCCTCGCCCAGGTCCAGCCCGCCGCCCGGGACTTCCCAGTAGTCGCGGTAGGACGGTTTCACCAGGAGGAACCGTCCGGCCTTGTCGCGGATGGCCGCTCCAGCCCCACCAATGATCTTGGGGAGGGTGGCGTAGTACTCGGCGGGAGGCAGATGCACGGTGCTCATGGAGCGGGACGCTATCGGTGCCGCTCGCACGACCCGGAGACCATCACTCGCCTGGCACAGAACAGTGACAAACCGGTGTGATTCTCACTCCAGTGACACGGGCTGGTGCTCGGCGGCCAGTTCGTCGCCGTCGCGCCGGTAGGTACGTGGGCAGTCGGTGCAGCGCAGTGCCGCGTCCAGGGTGTGGCCGCACCGGCATACCCAGCCGACCTGGCGGGCAGGGTTTCCGATCACCAGTCCGTGGGCGGGGACGTCGCGCATGACGACTGCGCCGAGCGCGACCAGGGCGTGCGGGCCGACGGTGACGCCGGGCGCGATGACGGCCGCGGCCCCGATCGTGGCCCCGGTGCTGATGGTGACGGGGTGACGGGTCCAGTCCTGGGGGCCCTTTCGTCGCCCGTCGGGGGTGGTGGCCCGCGGGGCCGGATCCTCCAGGACGAGCACGCCGGGGCAGATCATCGCCTCGTCGCCCACGTCCGCACCGAATACGTTGGCGTAGTTCCCGATCTTCACGCGGTCGCCGATGGTGCTGCCGGCGCCGATGAAGGATCCCTTGCCCAAGGTGCAGTCGGCGCCGACAACCGCGCCGTCGGCGACCTGGGACTGGTGCCACAGACGTGTGCCCTCTCCGACGCTTGCTCCGGCGTCGGACCACCCCAGTTCCGGAGGGTCGCAACGGTGTTCCTGATGCACGGGAGCGCTCCTGTCGGTGGCGGGCAGGCGGCCGGCCAGGTCGGCGGGGGTGGCGGCGTCGGAGAGGGCCGGGCCGGGGACGGCAAGGCCGGTGGCCTGTTCGACGGCCACCGCCAGGGTGAGCCGGTCCAGGGAATCCAGCCCGAGGTCGCGGAAGTCGGTGTCCGGCTCCGGGGCGGTGCCGGGGCGGATGTGCCGGACCGCGCCCAGGACCTGCTCCACGAGGCGCTGTTCGGCGGCATTCACCGCGGCACTTCCAGACGGTGGGCGAGCGCGAACAGCGACGGGACGGCCTCGATGACCAGGGCCCGGTCCCACAGCCGCCGCATCGCGGCACCGGCCTTCGAGTCCTCGCCCAGCAGGGCGCGCAGCGCCAGGCTGGTGAAGGCGGCGAACTCGGCCTGCCGGGAGAGCGAGAGATGCTCGCCCGCCTGCAACAGGTGCTCCAGCATTCCCTGGGCGGCTCCTTGGGCGAGGACGTCGTCGATGTGCGGGGCCGGCATCGGCCGCTGTGCTCGGTAGGGGTGGGTGTCGAGACTGCCCGGTGCGGTGATCTCGTCGGCGACCAGCTGGGCCGGGCGCGGTGCCGAACCCTGCCCGGCGGGGCTCAGCGGCGCCTCTGGGGCGGCACCTTCAGCTCCTCGAAGCGGGGCGCGTCGCCGTCGCGGACCCGCTGCCAGGCCCTGCGGTACAGGTCGGCGGCGGGCTCGGTCGGCGCTATCACGTCCAGCGGTGTGTTCGCTTTGGCAACGAGGTCCCCAACCAGTGGCAGCTTCCACCGCTCCAGCGGGGCGTGCGGGGCCTTCAGGGCCGTCCAGCCGCCGGGCAGGAACAGCGAACGCCCGGCGCGGGTGCGGGTGGCCTCGACCACCAGGCCGGTCGCGGCCAGTTCGGCGCGGGCCGCCTTGAGCCGGGCGGGCTTCCACCCCGTCCAGCGGGCGGTGTTGCGGTCGGTCGGGTCCGGCATCGCCAGGACCATCAGGTAGACGGCGACGACGTCCTCGCCCAGGCCGTGCTCCTTGGCCGCCTCGGCGACCAGCTCGGGCACGGACCGGGTCGGATCCTGCGGCCACCACATGCCGTCCCCGTCCCGCTCCCCCGCCACCGGATCACCCGGATCCGCCAGCGCGGCCTCGAACCGCGCATCCCGGGCCAGCCGCAGCGCCACCTCCACGGGGAACGGTGGCCAGTCGCCGCGCCGCAGCACGGGCAGGAACGGATCGGTCCCGGCCGCGTCCAGCAGGGCAGGCCTGACAGCCGGGGACGGGCAGGCGTCGTGGGTGGGCATGACCACGGCGCCGTACCGCTCCCAGCCCTCACCGACCTCGCTCGGGGCACCGGCCGCCCTGCGGAACTCGGGGAGGTCGCTGTAACCGTTCAGATCCAGCACCAGCCCGGGGCAGGCCAGCCGGTCCCGTACCGCGGCCAGTGCCGTGGGGAGCGCGGCCCGCACCGGGTCTCCGGCCGGCAGCCGGTGGGACAGCCACGCGGCCAGGGCCACGGAACCGACCAGCACGGCCGCGTCGAAACCGGGGGTTTTCTTCTCCACGGGCCGGAAGCGGTGCCGCTCGACCGCCCAGGTCAGGTCGCGGCTGAGTTCCGGCGCCGACGCCGGGGAGAGCAGCGCGGGCAGTGCCCGGCTCGGCTCCCAGGCCGTCCGCACGGCGCGGTCCGCTTCGGCGAGAAGGTCCTGATGGGCACTGACGCGCCAGCCGAGCCTGGCGTTCCAGACCTCCGCCGCCGCGACCGCGTCGGGGCCGTTCGTCCACAGGTCGGCCGGCCGGGCGGGCATGAGGGCGGCGACGATGTCCCGCCGGAAGGCGGCGTCCAGCAGGCGCAGCTCGCTCCGGGCGTCCCAGGCCTCGGACACCTTCACCTCCAGCGTCGCGCGCACCTCGGGCGGCAGGGTGTCATCCCGGTCCACGTGCGGCATTCCGGCCACCACCAGGCGGGCAAGGGCCGGGGAGACGCCGGTGAGCCGGGCGAACTCCGCCGCGGCCTGCGGACGCCAGGGCGCCGGGCCGCGGCGGGACAGTTCGGCGAGGAACGCCGCGAGCCGGCCCGTCTCGAGGTCCCCGCCCAGCGGGGCGGAGGACAGCACCGTGTAGGGCGCGGGAACGCTGAACCGCCCGGTGGGGTCGTGGAAGAGCGCGGTGTACTCGCAGCCTGTACCCGACGCCTTCAGGCCGACCACGGCGATGAACGCCCCCGAGTCCAGGGGCAGGATCCCCCGCCGTCGAAGGGTTTGCCCCACCGGTCCCACAGGGCCCTGTGACGTCCTGCCGCCCTGCCGGTCGCTCACGTCGGCCCGGTCCAGGTGCAGGGAGAAGCGCCGCCAGCGCGGCGGGTCGGCGGCTGCCGTTCCCAGCGTGTCCAGTTCGTGGAGCAGTGCGCACAGGGCCTCGCGGTGATCGGGCCCGGTGGTCGGTGCTGCCGCCCGGAAGGCCACCGCCGGGCACTGGTCGAGCAGGGTTTCCCACGGCAGATGGGCATGGGGCAGGTCGGGGCCGTCGAGGTGGAGGCGTGCGGCCTGACCGGTCGCGTCGGTGGCCGGGGTGTCCTGCAGCATCCGGCGGATGGACTGGATCTGGCGGTGGGCGCCGTGCGCCTGGTGGGGCCAGAACAGGACCCGGTGCTCAGGGCCGATCAGGCCGTTGAGGGCCTCGCCGAGCACCTGGTCGGCGATGGCCTTGGACGGCCCCGCTCGGTGGCCGCCGGTGGGCGCCTCGGCGGGACCGGTCGGTTGCTCCTCACGGTGATCCGCCGGGAGCGCCCGGGCGAGCCGGGCGGCCATCTGGTCCAGCGCGGCCTGCTGCGCGGCGGCGTACCGCACCACCCCGGTCACCCCGGCCAGCAGCGCCTCATGGCTGAGCTGGGGCAGCAGGGCACGGAGCGTGGTGGGCAGTTCCGCCTTGTCCTTGCTGCGGGCGGCTTTCATCAGTGCAGCCGCCGTGTCCCGGTCGACCCGGCGCAGCGCGGCCGAGCCCTGCGGATCGCGGGGCCGCAGGCAGTGCCAGTAGTCCGTGGGGGGAAGCATGCGGGTGCCGGCCGCGAACTCCCCCGGCCAGGGTGACCAGGCCGTCGAGGTGACGGTTCCGTCCGGGTCGGTGAGAACTACGGTGCGGAGTTTGCGTCCGGTCCGGCGCACCGCGAGCGCCCGCGGCCGGTCGTCGCCCAAGAACGTCAGGGCGCCGAAGGGCGGCTGGTCGCCGCCGTCCACAGTCACGGTACGTCCGGCGAGATCCCGGCCGTGCCAGGAACCGTCGGGAAGCCGCACGACGCACCAGCCCAGCAGGCCGCCCACCGGTACGCCTGCCGGGGTGGCCTCGCCGCCGGGGGCGGGTCGCAGCCAGCTTCCCTGCCCGTGCAGGACACGGTCGGGCCCGGCGTGCAGCGTGTCGGAGAAGAAGCCGGGCATGCCGTCCTGGCCGTCCTCCCCTGTGTACGGGTCGTGCTCGCGCCACCGGCCCGGGTCGGAGCCGTCCCACACCCACAGCGAGGTCCCGTCGGTGATCACTTTCCGCTCACCGGGTACGGCGGTGTCCCCGCGGTTCAGCACTCCGGCGCCGGTGGCCCGCCCGCCGGCCGGGAGCGGCACGGTGACGTGGCCGGGGCGCGGGCGCCGCACGCCGGGGCCGCCCTCGAGCGGCTGCGGGTCGTCGGGGCGGGTGTGCCAGTACCCACGCAGCCCCTGGTGCTCGCGTGAGTGCCAGTGGACGAGCAGCTCGCCGTCCACGAAGTGGAAGCCGGGGCCGCCGTCCAGGTCGTCGGCCGGTATCCGCAGGTCGTGGCGGAGTACGGTGCCCTCGGCGCCGATCACCCGGACCTGCGACGGGCCCGCGACGACCAGATACGGCCACGCGTCCACGATGACGAGCCGCTGGAGGTCCCGCTCGCCCACCAGGTCGCGGACCGCCTCCTCCCAGGCGGGCCAGCCGAACTCGTCGAAGAGTCCGGCGCGCAGCGTGCGGACGAGTTCGCCGGTGAGGCCGGTGACCGCTGACACCTCCCTCCCGGCCAGGGCCAGCAGCTCACCGGAGAGGCTGGTCAGCCGGCCCACGGCCTCACGGGTTCCGGGCAGACCGGCGGCGGATGCCCGCCGTGCCGCCTCGCTCACCCACTCGGCCGCCACCAGGCGTCCGCCGGGGGACATCGTCAGGTGGCGGGCCCTGGCCGGGTCACTGGCGATCCGGCCTGCGGCGCTGCGCAGCGCGGCCCGGAACCGGGGGTCTGCGGCCAGGGCGAGCAGATCCCGCTGCCCGTCTCCCTCGGCCTTGGCCCACAGTTCCAGCACCGACCTTCTGCCTGTGGCGAGGTGACCGGCGGTTGGTTCCGCGTCGACCGGCACCTTCAGCGACAGCAGTACATCCAGCAGGTCCAGGTCGTGGGCGGCCATCGCCAGTTCCCTGCCCGACGCGGCGAGTTCGGCGCGCAGCCGGCCGACGGACCGCTCCACCAGCGTGTACAGGAGCGGCAGGCGCCGCGAGGCCCAGGACCAGTCCGCCACGCGGAGGTCCGTGAACCGCTGGAGCCAGCCGACGGTGCCGTCGGCGGGCCGTTCCTCCTCCGGCAGTTCCTCGTCGGCGAGTCCGGCGGCGGCGCCGGACTCCTCCAGGATCTCCAGCCAGAGCCCGGGCAGTTCACGGTCTTCACCCTGCGGCATGACGTTCAGCAGCGTGCCGCGTACCCCCGGCTCCCGCCGGGCCAGGGCCACCAGAGCCCTGCGGTGCGCCTTCCACCACCCCGTCGCCGCACGCGGGGTCGCCGGGAGGCCGAGCAGTTCGGTCAGGTACGCCTGTTCCACCGCGTCGGCGTCCTGGCCCGCGGCCTTCGCCAGCCGCCGCAGGTCGGCCGCCGTCTGCGCCGACGGCGGGAGCCCGCCCGCCGTACGCCGTACGCACATCCGGACGAAGCGGCGCAGCGCATCCTCGGCCGGCACCCGGGCCGGCAGCTCCCTGGCGTACCCCGACAGTGCCTTCACCGGGAGGACCCCGGCAAGAGCGAACTCCAGGAACACCTCGTCGAGCCGCTTCTCGTCGATCCGCAGGCCGTGCTCCGCCTCGGCCTTGCGGGCCCGGGTGAACATCTGCGCCGCGTACGTCGGATTGTCCACGCCGAGGAAGACCCGGCCGGCCTGCTCGAAGAACGTGGGCAGGAAGTGCGGCACGGACACGGCCAGTCGCCCGGCCAGCTCCAGGAAGGCGTCCACGGCGGCCTTCGGCCTGGACCTCGCCTGCTGGGCGGCGCGGTCCAGTTCCGGTACCACGTCGAGCGCGCGGTGACCGTCCTGCGGGTGGTGCGCCAGCACCCACTCGGGGAAGCCGAGCGCCTGCCGCAGCCCGAGCCCGACCTCGGTGGGCTCTCCCTGCGGCGCCAACCCCAGGTATCCGGCGGCCCGGTCCTCCGCCGCACCCAGTTCGGCCGCGACGAGCCGCACCACCGTGCGGCCCTCCAGACCGGGGTGCCGGTACGCGCGGGCGGTCAGCGGAACCGCCCGCTCAGCCGCCCCCTCCGTGCCCGGTGGCAGCACCGCACCGGCTTCCAGCAGCTCCCGGGCGCCGGGCGCGTACCGGGACGGGCCAGTCGTCGTCTGCTCGGCTGGATCGATCATGAAGTCCTCATCACTGCAAGGGTGTTCGGGTTGCATCGCTGGTTGTGCCGGGGCGCGGGTATGGCGCCGCACCCGCGCCCCGGCGGGGCTCAGCGGCCCCTGCGGCGCGGCACCTTCAGCTCCTCGAAGCGGGGCCCGTCACCGTCCCGGACCCGCTGCCAGGCCCTGCGGTACAGGTCGGCGGCGGGAGCGACCGGAACCAGTACGTCCAAGGGCACCCTCTCGCCGCTGACCAGGTGCCCGAACAGCGGCAGCTTCCACTGCTCGACCGGGAGCGCCGGCTTGGCGAGGTTCACCCAGCCGCCAAACAGGAACAGCGAGCGCCCGGCCCGGGGGCGTTTCGCCTCCACCACCAGCTCGGTGGCGGCCAGTTCGGCACCGGCGGCCTTGAGCCTGTCCGGCTTCCACCCGGTCCACCGCGCCGTGTTGCGGTCGGTGGGGTCGGGCATCGCCAGCAGCATCAGGTGGAGCACGGCGGCATCGTCCCCGAGGCCGTACTCCTTCGCCGCCTCGGCGACCAGGTCCGGCACCGACCGGGTCGGGTCCTGCGGCCACCAGGTGCCGTCCTCGTCCCGCTCGCCCGCGACCGGACCGCCCGGGTCGGCGAGCACAGCCTCGAACCGCGGGTCCCGGGCCAGCCGCAGCGCCGTCTCGATTTCGGACGATGTCCGGTCACCGCACAGGACGGGGAGGTACGAGTCGGTCCCGGCCGCGTCCAGGAGGGCGGGCCGGACCGCCGGGTACCGGTACCGGGTGCCGGCCAGAACCACGGCGCCGTACCGCTCCCAGTCCTCGCCGGTCTCGGTGGGCGTACCGGCCGCCGTGCGGAACTTGTCCAGGTCGCCGGCGCCGAACTCGCCGCCCAGGTTGAGCATCAGGCCCGGATGGGCGAGCCGGTCCCGTACGGCGGCCAGTGCGCCGGGCAGGGCCGCGCGCACCGGGTCTGCCGCGGGCAGCCGGTGGGACAGCCACGCGACCAGTGTCATCGTGCTGAGGAACACGCTGCGGGTGAAGCCGGCGGCGTGCGGGTCGGCCTCCTTGACGCCGTAGTCGCTGACCGTCCAGGCCAGGTCGCGGCTCAGTTCCGGCGCACCGGCCGGGTCGAGCAGCGCGGGCAGCGCCCGGCGGGGAGCCCACCCGGTCCCCAGTGCCTTCGACGTCTCGGCGACCAGCGTCGCCGGCGCGGCGGGCCGCCGTCCCACCGCACGCAGCCACACCTCGGCCGCGGCGGCGACGTCCGGACCGTCGGTCCACAGCCGGGCGGGCTCGGCGGGCAGCAGCGCCGCGACGACCTCCCGCCGGACACGGGCGTCGGGGTCACGCAGGTCCTCCAGGGCGACGTCGACGTCGACCTGCTTCAGGCCGAGCCTGGTGAGCACCTTGCCGGGCACGGAAGCGGCGTGATGCCCGTAGTACGGCATGCCCGCCACCACCAGCGCGGCCTTGCCCTCGCTGACTCCGGTCAGCCGGGCGAATTCCCGTATCGCCGCGTCCGGGAACGCCGGGGCGGGGCCGCGTGCGTCGGATTCGGACAGGAACGCTGCCGGCCAGCCCGCGTCCCGGGCCTCGCCGACCGGTCCGGAGGACCGCAGCGTGTACGGAGCGGGCACCTCGAAGCGGCCCGACGGATCGTGGAAGAGTGCGGTGAAGGAGCAGCCGTGTTTCTCGTCGAGCTCCTCCTTGTCCACGACGGCGAGCAAGGCGCCGCCGTCCAGCGGCAGCAGCCCCAGCCAGGTGCCGTCGCGCGGCTCACCGCCGGTCTTGGTCAGGTGGCTCGCGTCGAGGTGCAGCGTGAACCGGCGCCACCGGGGGGTTTCGGCGGCTGCGGCCAGCCCCAGAGCGTCGAGTTCGCGGAGCAGTTGGTGCAGGGCGTCCCGGTGCTCGGGCCGCGTGGTCGGGGCTGCCGCCCGGAAGGCCACGGCCGCGCACTGGTCGAGCAGCCTGGCCCACTGGGGCCTGCCGTCCGGCAGGCGGTGCCCGTCGAGGTGGGTGCGCACGGCGGATCCCGTCTGCGGGGCGGGCTGCAGGTCGCCGCGTACTGCCTGGCCGATGGTCATCAGGCTGTGGAAGGCGCTGTTGCCGTCCGGCCAGTAGGACCCGTCGGCGAGGCCGCTCAGTGCGTCGACGAGCAGCTCGTCGGAGGGGCCGGCCGGCTCGTCCTGGGGGCTCTCGTCCCCCAGCGTCTCGGCGAGCCGGGCGGCCACCCTGCCCAGCGTGGCCTGCTGCTTGGCGGCGCGGCGCACCACCCCGGCCACCCCGGTGACCAGTGCGGTGTCGGTGATGCCGGGCAGCAGCTCGCCTACCACCCCGTGCAGGCCCTCGTGCTCACCGGCGGCGTCCGCCACCTTCAGCAGCGCCGCTGCGGTGTCGCGGTCGATCCGGCGCAGGACGGCCGAGCCCTCCGGGTCGCGGGGGCGCAGGCAGTGCCAGTAGCGCAGTGGCGGCAGCAGCGTGGTACCCGCCGCGTCGAGCCCGGGCTCGCCACCCAGTTCGAACTCGGCGGTGATGACGCCGTCCGGGTCGATCAGGCGGATCGTCGACCAGCGCAGCACCAGTGCCCGGGCCCGGTCGTCGCCGGGCAGGGTCAGGGCGCGGGCCGGTGTGCCGGGGCCGTCGGAGCCGCCCGGCACGGTCACCGAGCGCCCGGCCAGGTCCTCGCCGCGCAGCGACCCGTCCGGCAGGCACACCACGCGCCAGCCCAGCAGGCCGCCCACCGGCACGCCCACCGGGGCCGGCTCGTCGGTGAACGCGGGCAGCAGCCAGCCGTCGACGTAGGTACTGTCCGCGGGCGCGTCGCGGACGGCGTCGGTGAGGAAGCCGGGCATGGCCCTGCGGCCGTACTCCCCGGTGGCCGGATCGTACTCGTACCAGCCACTGTCGCCCACCTGTTGCCAGACCCAGTACGACGTGCCGTCGCTGATCACCGCCCGGTTGCCGGGCAGGGTCGTGTCGCCCCGGTGCAGCACCCCCTCACCGGTGGTCCGCCCGCCGCCGGGCAACGGCAGGGTCGGGCTGCTGAGGATGTGCGGCCACCGGACCGACGATCCGTGGGGTTTGCCGCCCTGAAGGAGCTGTATGCGGTCGGCGGCGGTGTGCCAGTACCCGCACAGGCCGCGGGGCGACTTCCAGTGGACGAGCAGCTCGCCGTCCACGTAGTGGAAGCCAGGTGTGTTCCACCGGTCGATCTCCCCAGCGGGAATCCGCAGGTCGTGGGTGAGCACGGTGCCGTCGGCGCCGAGCACCCGGGCCTGCGTGAGGTTGGAGACGATCAGGTACGGCCAGGCGTCCGCGACAACCAGGTTGTCGCGGTCTATCTTGTTCGTGGCGAGCTCGGTGACCGCCTGCTCCCAGGCAGGCCAGCCCAACTCGTCGATCAGTCCCGCTCGCAGCGTGCGGGCGAGCGCGCCGCCGCGGTCGGTCCCGACCGCCTGACGCACCTCGTCCGGGGCCAGGGCCAGTGCCTCGCCAGGCAGCCACGACAGGCGTCTCACAGCGGCGGGGAACTCCGGCAGGCTCGCGTCGACGGTGCGCCGGGCAACGTCGCGGACCCACTCGGCGAGCATCGGCCGCCCGCCGGGCGACTGGGCCAGCATCAGCACCATGTCGCGGTCGTACTGGTTGCTGAGCTGCTCGACCGCGCGGCGGAAGGCAGGGCGGAACCGGGTGTCGGCCGCCAGGGCCAGCAGGTCGCGCTGTGCTTCGCCGCCCGCCCAGCGTTTCAGGCCCAGCATCGCGTCCGGTTCGGGGTCGGCGACCGGGATCCTGAGGGCGAGCAGCAGGTCCAGCAGGTCCAGGTCCGGGTGCGCCCTCAGCGCCTCACCGGAAGCGGTGACTTCCGCCCGCAACCGGTCGGCGATCCGCTCCGTCAGCGCGCACAGGCGCGGCAGCGGCGTCCAACCCCGCCAGCCCGACCCCCGCCCGGCGAGGAAGCGCCGGAACCAGCCCGCCGTACCGTCGGCGGGCCGCTCCCGCTCGGGCACCTCACCGTCGCCCAGGCCGGCCGCGGCACTGGAGTCCTCAAGGATTTCCAGCCACAGGGCCAGCAGTTCCTCGTCGCCCTGCGGCATGGCGTTCAGCAGGGTGCCGCGCACCGCGGCGTCCCGCCGGGCGAGGGCGACCAGGGCCGGGCGGTGCGCCTTCCACCAGGCGGTGGCGGCCCGCATCGTGCCCGGCAGCTCCAGCAGCTCGGCCAGGTACTCCTGCTCCACCGCCCCCGCGTCCTGTCCCGCGGCCTTGGCCAGCCGCCGCAGATCGGCCGCCATCGTGCCCGAAGGCGGCAGGCCACCCGCCGTACGCCGCACACACAACCGGACGAACCGGCGCAGCGCCTCCTCGGCCGGGACCCGGGCAGCCAGTTGCTTCGCATACTCCGACAGCGCCTTCACCGGCAGCACACCGGCCAGCGCGAACTCCAGGCAGACCGCGTCGAGGCGGTCCTCGTCGACCGTGAGCCCGTGTTCGGCCTCCGCCTTGCGGGCCCGGTTGAACATCTGCGCCGCGTACGTGGCGTTGTCCACGCCGAGGAAGACCCGCCCGGCCTGCTCGTAGAAGGTCGGCAGGAAGTACGGGACGGACGCGGCCAGCCGCCCGGCCAGCTCCTTGCACGCGTCCAGAGCCGCCTTCGGCTTGGACTTCGCCTGCCGGGCGGCGCGCTCCAACTCGGGTACGACGGCCAGCGCATGGTGACCGTCCTGCGGATGGTGCACCAGCACCCACTCAGGGAAGCCGAGCGCCTGCCGCAGCCCCAGTCCGACGACCTCGGGTTCACCCGCCGGCGCCAGCCCCAGGAAGCCGGCCGCCAGGTCCTCCGCCGCGCCCAGCTCGCCGGGCACCAGCCGCACCACCGTACGGGCCTCAAGACCCGGATGCCGGTACGCGCGGGCGGTCAGCGGAACCGCACGCTCACCCCCCTCGGTGCCCGGCGGCAACACCGCACCGGCCGCGAGCAGTTCACCGGCCGCAGTCGACCCGCTCACGCGTCCGCGCCTTCCTCGATCACACGGCCGGCGTACAGGGCGGCGGCCATCCGCATACCCTCCGACCAGGCGACGGGACCGGCCTCGCGCAGCGGCAGCGCCCGGCCCTCCTCGTCGTGCCAGCTCAGCGCGCCGGTCTCGGTCTCGCCGTCCCAGTACGGCTCCCCGATCCACACCGACGCCTCCACGGTCCGCGCCTCGTCGCGCACCCGGCTGGTGGCGTAGCCGCCGGAGACCCGGTAGCCAAGCGAAGTGGCCCGCGCCGCCAGGCCGTACCGGGAGGAGAACTTCCCCCCGGCGAAGTCCTTCACCTCGGTGGCCTTTTCAGCGAGGGCGTCCGGCTTGAGCCAGGTCGCCCGGTGGATCTGCTCGACCTTCTGCACCACGCCCAGCTCGGCGGCGAACTCCCGTATCTCCTCCAGGTCGGGCAGCAGCACCGGGTGCGGCAGGGTCACGGTCTCCGGGGAGATCCGTACGGTCTCGCCGTCCAGGTTCACGATCCGCAGCTCACCGGTATCGGTGGCATCCCGCAGGAAGCCCGGCTCGTCCGGGTCGTCGCCGACGACCACCAGGTCGCGCAGCGCCACCTGCCACGCCTCGTCGGGCCACACCCGCGCCAGCAGCACCGTCGGCACCGGCAGCGACGACACCATCCAGGTGTCCACCTGGGCCAGGCACGCGGCGGCGTGCCGGTCCAGCCACTCGGCGAAGCGCCGCAGCCGGTCCACCTCGGGATGGTCCTTGAGCGCCTTGGGCAGGGACTTCAACTGCTTCCCCGCCGACCGCCCCGTCGTAGCCCGCGCGGCCACCTTGCCCTCCACCAGGGCCACTTCATATCCTTCGCCCGCCGTCAGCCAACCCACGTCTGTCCACCCTCCGTCTTCACGAATCCATCCATCGTGCACAGCGTCTGATACCGCAGAGATCGCGGCCGTCGTTCCACCGGTGCGCCGTGCGCACCGGCCCTGTCACGGGGAGTCCAGCCACGCCCCCAGTGCGTCCGGGGTGTCAGGGAGCCCGTACTCGTCCGACAGGAGAAGGCCGAGGTCCCCCGACACCCAGATCCGGTCGCCGCCGAGCAGCGCCTGGAGCACAGCACGCTGAAACGGCGTCAGCGCCGCCGCACCGCTCACCTGTTCGTCGGGAAGGGAGAAAAAGGCCAGGGCCAGGGCCAGGGTCGTGGCCCAGTGCCCCGCTTCGGACTGCTCTGAGTCCTGCTGTTCGATCCGCAGCAGCGTCCGTACGAGGCAGTCCCGGGCGGCCTCCCGGCGTCCCTCAGGGAGGCGGTCCAGGGCCCGCACGATCAGCTCCCTCACGTCGCTGCGGCAGAAATACGTCCTTTCGGTCATCTCGTACTCGTCGGGGTCCGTGCAGATCACGCCCAGTTCGGCGGTCAGGGCGCCGATCGCGGACGGCGGGATGTCGGGCGCGGTGATGCGTGCCAGGGCCACGGCCGCCGCCCAGCGGTCGGGTTCGTCGCCGTCCGCGAGGATCTGCTCCAGCAGGGCCGTGTCGGAGCGGTCGCCTGCGGCGCCTGCCAGCAGGCCCAGGGCGATGAGCCCGGTCGCGCGCTGGGGGCGCGGCAGTGGCCGGGCGCACAGCCGGCGCAGCGCGGGCAGGGTGAGCGGGGCGTGGGCGGGGAACCAGGCCGCGAGCATGGCCGCCAGAGCCGCCGTCTCGGGGTCGTCGTGGTCCAGCAGCGGTACGACGACGGTCGGCACCCCGGCCCCGACGGCTTCGTACACGGCGGTCTCGACCGGCCACCCGTCGATCCTGGCGGTGTCGTACCCGTCCGGGAACCACTGGCTGTCGTCCTCACCGGTGACCAGGACGGTCAGGTACCACAGGAGCTTCTTCCGGTCGGGTGTCGCCTCGTCGGCGAGGAGGTGCAGCAGGAAGGGGACGGCGTGGGGGGTCGCCTCGTAGATGTTGCCCTGGTGGTACAGGTTGGACTCGGTGCGGAACCATGCCTGGTCCCGGGTGTCCTGGTCCGGGGCGATCAGGTCGCGGAGCTGGGCCGGGACCTCGGTCGCGGGGCCGTAGCAGTGCATGAGTTCGGCCCAGGGCACCTGGTCGAGTTCGTCGAGGGGCCGGATGCCAAGCGGTGTGGCGGGTTCGGGGTTCATCGGGCGCCTCCGAGGGCCTGGTGGCTGCGCTGGGCCTGCCGCCACGACTGGAATTCGGGCAGGGCCGCGATATCGGTGAGGTCACCGAAGGAGGGGTCGCGGGTGAGGACCTGGTCGGCCACCCGGTAGGCGTCGTCGGTGCGGCCGAGGGCGAGCAGGATGCGGACCTGGGTGTCGCGGACGAAGTCGTACTCCGGGGCGGAGGCGACCGACAGGGCCTGCCCGACGGCGGCAAGCGCGCGCTCCGGTCCGCCGCTGTGCAGCAGATGCCAGGCCAGGGCGTTGCCGGTGCGGCGTTTGACCTCTTCCTGGAAGGCGCCCTCGTCGGTGAAGTGCCAGATCGTGCCGGGTATCAGGGAGAGTGTCTGCTCGGCGTAACGGATGAGCTTCGCGGTCGGTTCGGTGCGGTCGGCGTCCGGGGCGTTGTCGACGAGGTGGCCGAGGGCGTCGACCAGGCCGTAGTGGGCGTAGAGCTGGTCGTAGTCGGAGTAGCACGTGCCCGGGGTGCAGAGCGTGACGGCTTCCTCGAAGGCGGTGACGGCCGCCGTGTGGTCCTGGGCGGCCTGTTTCTCGGCGCCGGTCCTGACCAGGTCGCCGTCCACGACGATGTTGTCCGCGCACCGGCCTGCACATCCGGGGCGACCTGGTCGCCCCGGATGTGCAGGC
>NZ_JBEXPH010000159.1:0-19511 GCF_040611955.1 Streptomyces sp. NPDC006510
TCGGTGCCCGCGACGACGACGGTGTCGGCCAAGCCGAGGTCGATCATGTCCGTGGCCATGCCGAGCGCGTACAGCGAGGCGGAGCAGGCGTTGGCGAAGGTGTACGTGGTGCACGTCCCGAACTCCGCCTTCAGTGCGGTGCCGAAGTGCAGGTCCTCGACGGCGACTTGCGCGCCGTCGCGCCACCACAGTTCGAGGCTTCGCTGCTCGCGCATGGTCGTGCCGACCAGAACGGGCACCTGGGCCAGGTCCTCGCCCAAGCCCGCGTCGGCGGCCGCCTGGCGGACGACGGTGGTCAACCAGCGGGTGGCACGCCCCGGCAGATCGCCGCCGCCCTCGGGCCGGTCGTCGATCTCGTAGGCGTAGGCCGCCCGGTACTTGGCCGGGTCGAACGCCCTCAGCGGCGTGCGGCTCTCCTGACCCGCGCACAGCGCGGCGAAGATCTCCCCGGAGGTGGCGCCGACGTTGGCGACGGCCGCCATGCCCGTGATGTCCCACGTCACGCTCGGCTGGCCGCCTTCCTCAGCTCGAAGGCGGCCACCTTGCCGGTCGAGGTGGTCGGGAGTTGGTTGAGGAACTCGAGGCGGGCGGGCCGCTTGTAGGCGGCAAGACCGCCGCGGATCGCGGCGAGCACCGCGCGCCGCACCACGGCCACCTCGGAGCCGGGCCCGGCCACCAGGTACGCCACCGCCTGCTCCAGGCCGTCGGCGTCGAGGCCGCCGACCACCACGCAGTCCTGGACCCCGTCGACACTGCGAACGACGCTCTCGATCTCGCTGGGCACCACCTTGTAGCCGCCCAGGTTGAGCACGTCATCGGCGCGGCACAGGTGGATGAACGTGCCGTCCGGCGCGCGGCACACGACGTCGCCGGTGTAGGCGCCACCGTCGGCGAAGGTCGCCGCCGCGGCCTCCGGCCGGCCGATGTAGCCCAGGGCGACGGTCGGACCAGCGATGTGCAGCCGCCCCTGCTCCCCGTCCGCGACGGGCGTGCCGACCGCCGCGCGGACGGTCGCGGTGATCCCGGGCACCGGCACTCCGAAGGTCCCCGGCCGATCCTCTCCCGGCTGGGTGCCGACGACGATGTAGAGGACCTCGGTCGCGCCGAGGCCGTTGAGCAGCTCGGCGCCGAAGACGGCGCGGATCCGCTCACCGAGCGGGCCGGGCAGGTTTTCGCCCGCCGCCACGCACAGCCGCACGGAGTCGACGCTGCCCGGGGCGAGCACCGTCCCGGAAGCGTTCAGCAGCGCCGCGTACAGCCGCGGAACGGAGAACAGCACAGTGGGCCGGTGGAGCTGCAACGCGGCGGCCAGGGAGTGGACGTCAACGGAGCCACTGATGAGCGCGACGCGGGCGCCGGCCGCCAGGGGGCACAGGACGGAGCTGCCGAAGCCGAAGCCGAACGACATCCGGGCGCTGGACAGCACGGTGTCCTGCTCGGCCAGCGCCAGGACCGTGCCGACGCCGTCGGCCATGGCCGCGATCGCGCCCGCCGAGTGCCGCACCCCCTTGGGCATGCCGGTGCTGCCGGAGGTGTACTGCACGAGCGCCTCACCGCCCGCGCTCCACACGGCCGCAGGCCCGGCATGCTCGGGCTGGCACGCAGGGCCAGCCTGGGCCGTCGCCAGGCCAGCGCGGACGTCCGCGCCGGCGAACCGGATGGCCGTGGCGAACAGCTCCTCCAGGGCGAGCTGCCGCGCGGGGGCCGCGTCCAGGTGCACCACTGCAGCGGCGCAGTCCTCCGCGATGTAGCGCACCTCGGCGTCGGTGAGCACCGGGCTGATCACCACGGGGACGCAGCCGTGCCACCACAGGCCCAGCACAGCGGCCACGGTCGCCACGGAGTCGTCGGCGACCAGCAGGCCGCGGGCGCCCCCGGGCACGCCTGCGGCCTGCAGCGCGCCCGCGTACCCGCGGGCCGCCTCCAGCAGTCCCGCATAGGTGACCTCCCCGGCCTGAGGGTCGAGGTAGGCGGTCCGGTCACCGCGGCCGGAACCGACGTGGCCCGCCACCAGGAGGTCGACCAGGTCGATGTCCTGGCGGGTCCCCGTCCGCTCGACGAGCACGGCCGCCGCGGCATCCAGGCTGGTGAAGGCGGCTGCTTCCTGGGCAGACAGGGGCCCGTACTGGCGCTCGACCGCGACCACGACCTCGGTCTTCTCCAGGGAGCTCATGCCGAGGTCCTCGTAGAACAGGGCACCCGGCTCGACGGCGTCCTGATCCACTTCCAGGACCGAGGCCACGATCTCCCGCAGCTTGTCGTGTATGTCGCGCACCGTGTTGATCATGTCGATGGGTTCCACCGGCAAGGGTCCTTTCCGTATCTACGTAGCCGAGCAGCGGGATCGGGGTGGACGGAGAGAGCAAGCCGAGGGTCTGCCGTCGGGGCTGTGCCCACCGGGACGAGGGCAGCCCCGCGGCAGGGTGTTCTCAGGCCCCCAAGCCGACCTCGCAGGGGAAGGAGACGGACACTCCCTGGGGCTCCTCGGTGAAGATGACCCTCTTGCCGAGTGCGGACATGAAGCCGAGCTCGAAGACGGTGCCGCTGCCGACGCGACCGCCCGGGTTGCACACCACGACAGCGTCGGCCTGCCGGAACGCGTCCATGTGCACGTACTTGTGCCGCCACGTGTCGCGGTGGTTCTTCAGCCGGACCTGGTAGTCGAAGAGGATGAAGTCGGTGCCCTCGGTCTCCGGCTTGATCCTGGTGCTGCGGGGGCTGAGCACCTCGGTGCCGCTCTCGCGCAGCCGGGCGATGGTCGCCTCGATGGGCCCCAGCGACTGCTGGAAGGACCCGCAGACGACGGCCGTCCGGAACTCACGCCGGACCATGCCTTCCACCATCTCCTCCGAACCGCAGGCGGACATGGCCGTATCCCAGTAGAACCGCTCCAGGCCGGCCCCCACGATGTTGAAGAACAGGCCCGTGTCGACGTAGACGCTGTTGACCAGCGCGGCCGCCTCCGGCTGCGGGAGCTGCTGGAAGATCCCGGTGGCGTGCACCCGCGTGGTCCTATTGTCGACGGCCTCCGCGTACTGCGTGAGCCCGGCGCAGAACTCGCCGACGCGCTCCGCCAGCGCCTCACCGTCGAGGCCGGCTGCGAACGGAAGCGGGTCCTTCGTGAGCAGGTGCAGCGCCCCGCCCTGGTGGCGGTGGACGCTGACGCGCTCCGAACCGAAGTGGACCAGGATCCTGCCTTCTGACACCACGGTGCTGTTCTCCTTCTTCTCGATCCGTCGCGGTGGGTGCCCTCAGCCGGGGGCTGGCCGAGGGTGCCGCTGCTAGTCGCCTTCTCCGCGCAGAGCACGGAGGTATTTCTCGGCGAACTCTTCCTTTCTGTCGCCGTTGTACTGCGTGATAAATCGCGGGTGCTCCAAGGGAACGATCTCCTTGAAGAAACCCCGGTCTTCGTTCACCTTCGTGAGGAATTTGAAGTTTCCGCTGCTGCCGATGCTGTAGCACACCGAGGTGTCGGTGCCGAATTCCAGCTGACGCTCCAGGGCGTCCACGAGGAATTCTTCCAGGAGCCGCAGCAGTTCCTTGTTCTCGTAGTAGTTGGCGTTGGCCTCTCTGCCCTGGGAGGTCGTCTTCACCAGGCCGAGCGGGCACACGAAGCTCATAACGAAGTCGGCGTAGAACTGCGGCCGTCCCCCGTAGCGCGCGATGACGTCGTGCAGGAACCCGGAGGAGGGCCGGCTCACCGCGTAGCCGTCGGAGACGTCGACTCCCGTGTCGCTTTCGAGGAGCTTGGCGTCTTCGAACGGGACCCCGGTCACGGCCGTGCCCCGCCGGGCGGGCGAGCTGCCCAGGACCAGCCGGCGAGGTCTGTCGTCGTCGTAATACCGGCGGTAGAACGCGGACGTCACCTCGCGGACGCGCTCTCTCTGGGGGCCGGTGAACGGGTTGACGGCCCTGAACCCGGGGGGCAGGTCGAGTTGCACCCTCGCGAGTCCCTCGTTGAACTGCAGGATGCGATCGGCAACCGTCGTTCGCCCGTTCATTGCAGAAGCCCTTCCCTTCACGCTGCTCCCTCCGTGTCCCCCTCGGGCCGCCCCGGCCGCCCGACCGGGACGGTCGGGCATTCCCGTGCAACGGGCGCCGCGTCGAGAACCGGGCGGGCGGAGGCGTTAGACGGTGACCGCCGACAGGTAGATCTCGGTGCCGGTGGGGAGAATTCGAACATCTTTGAATCCAGCACTTTCAAGCTGCGCGCCGACTGAATTCGCTGTTTCCATTCCGCGATAGAGGTCGACGAATTCAGTTCCGGGGATTATCAGTCCGGGCACGACGCAGCCGCGCTGAGTATACAGAAACCCGTTGGCCACAGAGACGATAATCACCGTGCCGGGCTTCAGTACCCTGTGCGCCTCCGAGGCAGCTGCGGAGGTGTCGAAGAATGACGAGTTGTACGTCCTCAATGAGACGTACAGATCGAAGCTGTCGTCCGGCAGGGCGGACAGGTCCTCGGCGCTGGAGATGACGGCCCTCGAACGGGGCATGCGCCTGTGTACGTGCGCGAGGCCGCTCTCGGCGATGTCGGCGAAGGTGATCTGCGGGCAGTCAGCGAAGAGGACCTCCGCTTCGTGGCCGGCGCCGACGCCGACGTTGAGAATGTTGAGGCCGGACAAGGGCCGGCTGGACGCCCCCCGGTAGACCGCTGAGAAGTCGTCGGCCCAGCCCGGGTTGGCCGTTCGGGCGTCGTACACGTAGTCGTAGGTGCCGTACTTCGCGTCGAACGCCGCGGCCAGAGCGTCGCCGACGGCGCGGTCCGCCTCCTTGTACTCGGCCTCGTACCGTTGGCAGACGAGGTGGGCAAGCGCTGCCCTCCCCCGGTGGGCGTTGACGTCGTCCTTGGTCAGCGCGAAGCCCATCGCCATCAGCGTGGTGGTGACGGCGTCGCTGATGCGGTGGCTGGAGTAGTGGGGGTTGCACTCGATGCTCTGCTCGCTCGCCGCGTAGAGGCCCTGATTCTGGGTCAGAATCTGCCGCTGGAGCTGGTCTGGGAAGCGGAGCACGTGGCCTCGCTCGGTGACGGGATCGCCGCTGAGGTAGCTCGTCAGCGCGGGGTCCGGCAACCCGATGTGCACCGTGTCGATTCGCGTGTCCGCCAAGAGCTCGGCCAGCTCGAACGACCCGTCCAACGCCAGGGTGTTGATCGTCAGGTAGAGGCTGTGCGCGCTGGAGTGTCCGAGTTCGCGTATCTTGCGCCGCAGAGTCCGGAGCCAGGACGTGCCGTGCTCCTCGCCGTCGAAGGCGGAGCAGAGCAGCTGGCCGCGCTCGGAGACCAGGGCCGCGCCGACCCGTCGGCCTGGCTGGGGCCGCAGTTGCGCGAGGCCGATGGCGTAGGCCATCCAGGTGGTGTTGTCCGGGCTCACGGTGCCTTCCCCCTGGTGGTCCGCACGGCGCGTCATCGCTCCTCGGCTTCTTGGGCGGGCCGCCTTGCGCCGGGGGTGCACGGCACGGACGCCGTTTCCTTGGAGCGGGGCTGGCTGGCCGCCTCCAGCTCGGCGCGCAGGGCCGCGTAGGCGGCGTCGACGAATTCGTGGTCCGCTTCGCTCAGCTCGGACTGGAGACCCTGATAGTTCGCCGCCACCTGCTGTGGACTGGCGAATCCAGCCAGGACGATCGAGTCCGGGCAGCGCCGGAGGCAGTGGTGGAGGGCGACCCGGACCAGGTCGTGCGCGGTGGAGCCGAATCGGTTCCGCAGGGGCTGCAAGCCTCGCTCGACGGCGGCCAGGACCGGCGCTGTGAGGCGCGAGCGGACGTCTCCGGGGCCGAAGACCGTACCCGGACGGTGCTCGCCGGTGAGCAGGCCCAGCCCCAGCGGCTCGGTGATCACGGTAGCGACGCCGTGGCGGCGGGCGAAGTCGAACACGCCCTCCTCGCCGCAGTCGCTGGCCTCGCGCCCGGGTGCGGGTAACTGGCTGAGTGGGCTGAAGGAGGTGACGATGACCTTGGGGTCGAACTGCTGCACGAGGAAGGCGAACCGGGTCGCGCTGCCCCGGCGGCGGTCGCATGGGCGCACGGAGACCGCCAGCCGGTGCGGCGCCCGCATGCCGAGCGCCTTGACCCTGCCGAGGTCGCGCAGGGCCTCCAGCGTCTCCCGCGCCTCCTGGAAGAACTCATCGCGGGGGCCGAAGTCGACGTGGTGCAGCGTCAGGACGTCCAGCCATTCCACGCCGAGGATTTCAAGGCTCTGCTCCACCTGGCTGTGCAGGTTCAAGGAGCGGTAGGCGTTGACGCCGGTGCCCCGGAAAGCCCCGACGGTGCTGGTGATCCGGACGCTTGCGCGGGGCACCTGGGCCAGCATGCGGCCCAGCAGCCGTTGGGAGTGCCCGAGGCCGAAGACGTCCGCAGTGTCGAAGACCGTCGCGCCCTCCGCGTGGGCACGCAGGAGGGCGTCGACCGCGCGGTCGTCGCCCACGGCGGCCCAGCCCGCAGCGCGGCCCAGGTTGGTTGCCGGCCCCCCGATGGGCCGGCAACCGGCACCGAGAGGGTGCTCGTCCCATCCGGCGACCAGGCGGCGCCGGGGCAGGTGTGAAGCGGACACGACGGGGCTCGCTCTCATCGCGAAGGACAGGGCTCCAGCTCAGCTCGCCGTGGTGCAGCAGAGCGCTGAGGCAGTGGTCCCGGGAATCTGAAGAGAAGTGGGGCGGAGCACGGCTCTCGTCAGCCCCGCTCTCACCGTCGCACTCCTCTGAACGAGAACTCCAGCTGCCCACCGGCTCATATCGGGGGTCATTCCCACGAGGAGGCGACCCACCTACAGGCAATTAGCCCAGATATGCGCAGATTTGAGGCCGCCTGCCGCGTGGTGGAAGGCGGATCTGAATGACCCTCGATATGAGCCCCCGTGCATCTGGCCCGACAGATGACGGCAGGGCAGGCTGGTGATCAGCTCCCAAGTGGTCAAGACATACTGGCAGTTCGACGTGCCGGGGCGTCGCCCCTGTCCGTCATTCGCCCCTAGCCACCGGGGCTTCGGACGTCAGGCACCCTGCGGTGACCCTGGTCCCCGAAGCTCCGGTTTCACTCCCCGAGGAACCTTTACCCGTGACTGCGACTGCGATCGTCGAGGGTGCTGTCCCCCCTACCGAGCGCTGCAGAGGCGACTCAGCCAGGAGGAGGTACCGGCATGGTTCGGTCATTGCCGCCTCCGTGCGTCCTCGCCGCCCGGCCGGCCTCCCCTATAGCCGGTCGCCGGGGCGGGGGTGCTTGCCGTTCTTCCGCCGTTGGCGGTGCTGATGCTGACCGTCGTATCTGCATACCTCCTGCGGATCGAGAGCGCCGGTTCCGGTACACGCTGGTTGGTGTGGACGGCGGTTGCTGTGGCGTGCACCGCGGTGCCGGTTGTCGCATGGTGGGTGTCCCGTACGACCGCCGATGAGGTGCACCGGCACCGCGTAGCCGACGTTGAGGCAGCACAACAAGATGGAGGGCTTCCGCGCGGAGATGGGCTACGGCAACAATCCGACGAGCTGCTTCGTGCGTCCTGGCTCGTTCCTATTCGGGCCTGATGCCCAGCGTCCCTTCCTGGGACAGCGGACCCCGCCGACCGTCCTGACCGGGCGCCGGCGGCGATCCACGTCGGTATCGCCCACCAGTCTTTCAATTCGCCGCCGGCCAGGGAAAACGAGGCTTTCGGCCACACCTCGCAGTGGACAAGGTCAAGGCCGATCGCAGGCCGGCCGACGAGGAAGGAGAGCTCGCCGCATCGGCGCCGGGCGAATCCGCCGATCATGGATGGGCGGCGTGCTGGCTGCTCGTATGTGCTGCGCCTCGGCGCCGACAACGCCACACCAGGCACCCGTCCGTCAGTTCAGGGCAGCGCCAGGGTGGAAGGGATGGGCGGAAGCCACCCGGGAGTGTTATGGCGGAAGCTATGCCCGACGGGAATGATCTCGGGGCCGTTGTCCAGGGCCGACAGGCAGATCCCGAGGTACTCCTCACCGTCGGCCGCCGCCCCGAGCGGCGTGCTGCACTTGGGGCAGGACCAGCGCTCCATCGTGGGCCAGGACCGGTACGAGCGGGGCGTCCCGGGCCCGGTCCAGCTGAAGGCGGTCCTGCGGAAGCCGACCCAGGCCATGAGCGGACCGCCGGACAGACGGGCGCAGTGGGGGCAGGCGCACACGTGGGGGTCGTATGGCTCTCCGGTCGCTTCGAAGCGGATGTGTCCACACAGGCATCCGCCGGTGGACACCTCGTGGGTGGATGTGTCGTCGTTCGGCATGGGCGCTCCTCGGCAGGGTCCGGGGCGGGTGAGTGCGCCTCGGGGTCGGCAGCCTGGCACGCCCGTTCCGCGGCCTGGGTGCGGCCACACAGAATCGGGCCATTGCCGCCCCCGTGACGCCTCGTGGCGCCCACTGGACGGCGCAGTTGCTGCACGGGGCGGCAAGGGTTTCAGGTTGGCCGGAAAGCCGCGACAGATGCGGCCGAAGGGGTGACCATCCATCGAACGGAGACGTTTCAGATGCCCCGGCGCCGCGCGCCCGGCATGAACGGCGAAATTCGCACACTCATCCAAAATCCCCCTCGCCGTCACCCGTTACGGCGAGCCGTGAACCACGTTTTTAGTGCACCCGTGCCACACCGACGCCCAGACGGAGGACACCATGCACCCCAGCCCCGCCCCCACGAACCGGCCTCCCGGAATCGAACGGCCCGGCCCGATCACGCTCAACGTCGGCAGCATCCGTACCTCAGCAGTCCCGGATACGGGGTGGGAAGCATGAGCGAGCCCGATGCCTCGGCCCGCAATGTGCCAGGACCGCGCACCACCCCTTCCAGGAACGGAGCAGCAACAACGCCCGTTCGGCCAGAAGGTGCTTCGAGCGGCTCCTCCCCCGAGACCGAGTCCGCGGCCGATGTCTCCGCCCCGCAGATGCGGTACGTCGATCTGACCGGCAGCCGTGAAGCGGCCGGGCGTTCCATCCGGATGCGCGACATGGCCCGGCGCCTGCCCCAACTCGTGCGTCGCTCCCTGGCCCTCGCCTGGCAGGTCGACCGGCGGGCGACCATCGGTCTCCTGCTGTGCCAGGCCGTCGCCGGAGTGATGCAGGCCCTGGGCCTGGTCGCCATCGCCGGTACGTTAACCGCGCTGCTGAGCAGTGGAGACGTCTACCACCGGCTTCTTCAGGCGTGGCCGTCGGTGGCCCTGCTGGCGGGTGCCTCCGGTGTGCGTGCGCTCCTGGGGATCACTGTCAGCTGGCTGTCTTCCCGGCTGGGTCCGCTGATGTCGCGCGAGGCCGAGCAGATGCTGCTCACCGGCTGTGCCGGGGCGGAGTTGTGTGCCTACGACGAGCCCGACTTCAACCGCGACCGCGAGGCCGCCGACCGCGGGGCCCAGGTCACCGGGGATCTGATCGACGAGGGCCAGGACCTGATCGCGTCGAGTGCCAGTTTCCTCGCCGGGGCCGTCGTGCTGGCAGGTGTGCACTGGGTCCTCCTCCCGCTCCTGGTGGCGGCCAGCCTTCCTCAGGCGCTGGCCCAGGTCAGTGCCGCCCGGGTGAGGTACCTGGCGAATCTCCGCAGCAACGGTGACAACCGGATGCTGTCGGTGCTGCGTTGGCACATCTTCACCAGGGAGGCCGCCGATCAGATCCGCGCCGGCACCATGGCCGCGTTCCTGTCCGGCCGGTACCGGCAGACGGTTGCCCGGATCAACCGCGAGGACCGGGCCGCGGCCGACACGGGTGCCCGTATGTCCCTGGTCGGCGCGTTGTGCGGTGGCGTGGGCTCGGCGGTGGTGTGGTCGGCGGTCGTGTGGCTGCTGGCCAACGGCCGCATCAGCGTAGGGCACGCGGGGACGGCCGTGTTCGCTCTTCAGACGGTCGGACAGTCGGTCCGGGGCCTTGTGGCCGTCGGGGCGCGCGCCGTGCGCACGGGCCTGTACATGGACGACTGGAGCGGTTTCCTGGACAAGGCCGGCGGGTTCCGACTGCGCCGGGGTTCGCACCGTCCGAAGGCGCCGGAGAAGATCGTGTTCGAGTCGGTCACCCACGGCTACTCGGGCAAGGACGGCAACGCGCTGTCCGACGTGTCGCTGACCTTGCGCCGCGGTGAGGTCACCGCCCTGGTCGGATTCAACGGGGCGGGCAAGTCGACGCTGTCGAGGCTGGCCAGCGGCCTGTACCTGCCCACCGGCGGGCAGGTGCTGTGGGACGGGGTGCCCACCGGTGACGCCGACCCTCTGGCGTTGTGGGAGCAGGTGGCTCTGGTGCCGCAGGACTATGCCCACTGGCCGCTGAACGTGCGCGAGAACGTGACCCTGGGGCAGCCCACACAGCGTGGCGACGCGGCAGTGCGTGAGGCGTGCGAGGCGGCCGGCGCCGATGAGGTCGTCGACAAGCTCGGCGCCGGCCTGGACACGCTCCTCGCGCGTGAATGGCTGAACGGGGAGGAGCTCAGCGGGGGACAGTGGCAACGCATCGCGCTGGCAAGGGCGTTCTTCCGGGAGGCCGGATTGCTGGTGCTCGACGAGCCGACCGCGAACCTCGATCCCCGCGCGGAGTACCGGATCTTCCAGCGGCTGCGGGACCTGGCCCGGGACCGCGTGGTGCTGCTGGTGACCCATCGCATCACCAATGTCGCCGTGGCCGACCGGATCGTCGTGCTCGATGAAGGCAGGGTCGTGCAGGAGGGAACCTACCAGCAGCTCTCCCAGCAGCCCGGTCTGTTCAAGCAGTTGCTGTCCTACCAGGTCTCGACCGAGCCGGACGGCGAGAAGGACGGGACGCGCACATGAGCCGCCCCAGTGCCGTTGCAGATCCCCGAGCCGACGGGAACTCGCCCTCCACTCCGCGCTCTTTAAACCACCCCACCCTCATTCGAGGTGATGACGTGCCGCCCACCTGTTCCCACATCCGTACGACCGCCGAGGCATATCTGGACCGGCATCCGGATGAGCGGGAGGCCCTGTCCGGGTTACTGTCTGTCCTGGACAGTGCCGACGACCCGTGCAGTCGTGCCACACTGCCCGGCCACATCACCTGCAGCGCGGTCGTCATCGACCGTGATCGGCGCGTGCTGCACATCGGCCACAGGGGCACTGGGCTGCTCCTCGTCCCCGGCGGCCATGTCGAGGACGACCGGACGCTTCTGGCAGCGGCGCTGCGGGAAGGGTGCGAGGAGACCGGGATCCGCCCCGGGGATCTGTGCCTGACCCCGCAGTTCCTCGGAGCGCCGGTCGATATCGACGTCCACGACATCGCCGCCAACCCGGACAAGGGCGAACCCGCACACCGGCACTTCGACTTCCGGTTCGTCTTCCACCTCACCGGCGAGCAGCCGCCGCCGCTCATGCTTCAAGAGAAGGAAGTCTCCGGCGCCCGGTGGCTCGCGTTCGCCGACGTCAGCTCCCCGACACTGCGCGCCAAGCTTCTGAACGCCGAGGCTGCCCTTGGGCTCGACGGGCAGCCGCAACCCGTCAACGCATCCGTTCTGATCCATGACGGGGCTGGCCGCTATCTGCTGCATCTGAGGGATCTGCTGGACGGCATCTGGGAGCCGGGGGTGTTCGCCCTCCTGGGCGGTGGGCGCGAGCCGGCCGACCGCTGCCTGAACGAAACGGCATGGCGGGAACTCACCGAGGAAGCCCCGGGGCTGAAGGTAGCGGACCTGACCCCGTATGCAGTGGAGGAGGCGACGAGCATCGACGGTCTCGCCGTCCCCGTCCAGGTCTACACAGCCGTCTGGAGTGGTGATCCCGACGCCGTGGGCCTGCAGGAAGGCGTGCTGCTGCGGTGGTTCACCCCCGGCATGCTGGACCGGTTGCGTCTGAGCCCCGGCCTCGGCGACCTGATCCGCCGGCACGCGGCCGAACACTCCCGGGCCGGCGACCCGCCGGCCCGTGGGCATCTGCTGCGCGACGAGGCACCAGAGGGAACCGAACTCCACATCGTGGGTGTCCACCTCCACCTCCAGGACGAGCGCGGACGGATCCTCCTCGGCCGGCGCCACCCCGACTCGAAGTACGCACCGGACCAATGGCACTTTCTGGCCGGGCACTGCGAGCGCGAAGAAGCGGTCAGCTGCCTGGCACGGGAAGCCGCAGAGGAAGCCGGGCTGATCATCAAGCCCGGGGACGTCGAGCTCGTACACCTGGTCCACATGGTCGACTCCCCGTCCGCCCGGCCGCGGATCGGTCTCGTGTTCCGGGCCCGCACCTGGTCCGGCACCCCGCAGGTCCTGGAGCCCGACCGGTGCGTGGAGTGGCGATGGTGGAGCCCGGAGGATCTCCCCACCGAGGTCGTGCCCTACACCCGGGCCGCCATCGACGGCATCAGCCACGGCCGCCTCTACACCGCGACGGGCTGGTGAGCACCGATGACAGCTCCGCAACCGAAGTCCGGGCCCTGGCCCGAACAGTGCCCTGCACCGGAGTCGGCACGTCATGGCACACCTTGGGCGGCGGAGTGGGCCGCCGCGCGGCAGGAGATGGTGGCCCGTCTTGAGGCATCGGGCGATCTCCGACCCGGACCCGTGCGCGAGGCCCTGCTGGTGCTGCGTCGCGAGGTGCTGATGCCGCAGGCCTACGTGCGGCGTTCCGCGGACGGGGTGAAGCCGCGGCGCTGGGACTTGCTGGACTGGGCGGCGCCGCAGGACCGTGAGGAACTCGCGAAGGTGCTGTACGGCGGGGCCAGTGTGCTCGTCCAGTGTGACGGGGAGCAGGTTCTCGGCCGGGCGCGCGGTCCCCGGTCGGGGGTGTCGATCACATCGATGTCCACGGTGATGGGCGTGACTGCGTCGCTGATGGACGAACTGGATCTGCGGCCCGGTCAGCGGGTGCTGGATGTCGGCACGGGCGCGGGGGTTACGGCTGCGGTGGCCTGTCAGGTCTGTGGTGACCAGGGGGTTGTCACTCTCGACCGGGACCGGCACCTCACGCAGGCGGCCGCTGCACGGCTGGCCGGTCTCGACTTCCGGCCGGAAGCGGTGTGCGGGTCGGGCGACGAGGGCTGTCCGGCTGGTGCGCCGTTCGACCGGATCTTCGTGTCGTACACCGTGGCAAGTGTGCCGCCCGCCCTCGTCGAGCAGCTGGCGCCCGGGGGCCGGCTGCTGGTACATGTCACCACCGACTCGCCCTCGTGGCCGGCCCTGGCCGTCGTCGAGCGCACCTTTGATGGTCAGGTCCGGGCCGAGCTGCGGGCCGTGGAGTTCGCCCACCAGGCAGGTCACGGCATGGAACGGATCTGGCTCACCGAGGAGTTCCGGCAGCGCATCACCGCCGAGCCGGGCGAGTGGACGCAGCAGAGCATGCTGGCTCCGCCCGCGGACACCGACCGGGGCCTGTGGCTGGCGGCCGATCACCTTCTGAGCGGCCTGGTGCGGGACTTCGGCGCCGAGCACCTGGTGATCGGCGCCCCTGTCTGCGGGTCGTGGCTGCGCGTGGAGCCGCTGAGCCGCCGGCGCTGGAATATCGTCACGCACGGTCCGCGTGACATTTGGAAAGAGATCCAGGACCTCGCCGATCGATGGCGGGCGGCAGGCTCCCCCGACCGATACCGCCTGGTCTTCGAGCCTGGCGGCGGGCAGCTGGCCGCCTCCGAATGCGGCCGCCTGGCCTGGCACCTGCATGTTCCCCGCCCATCCGATGAGAGAGCCGCCTCGTGACACATTCAAGCGTTCCGGCCCCGTCGCCGGACCAGGAAACCCTGTTCGCGGCAGCGGCCGCCGACTACGCCCGCTACCGGCCCGGCGTACCGGAGGCCGCGGTGCGGCTGCTGGCCGATACCCTCCGCGGCCGCGCGGATCCGGTGCTGCTGGACTTGGGCACCGGCACCGGGCAGGTGCCACTCGCACTGCGGCACGCCGTCCCCGATCTGGCGCACATCGAGGCAGTCGACGTCAGCCGGCAGATGCTGGACCGGGCCCGGGCCGCACTCGCTCCAGTACTCGGCCGCTGCACCCTCACCCTCGTCCACGCCACGGCCGACGAGTACCAACCACCCGCACCGCAGCCTGGCGAAGCGGTGCTGCGACCGGCCTTGGTCACCTGCTGCCGGTCCTACCACTGGATGCCCGGCCCGGCGGTGCTGGACATGGCGGACCGGGTCACCGCCCCGGACGCAGCGGTGGCGATCATGGGCGACGGGAGCCTGTGGACGCACCAGGCGGAGTGGACCCGTGCACTGCGGGAGGTGATCCAGGCCTATCTGGGCTCCGAGCGCCGGGCGGGCACCCGCACCACCTACACCGAGCCCCGCCGTTCGTACCAGGAGGACCTCGCCGCATCGGCGTTCACCGAAGTGAGCGAGCACCGCTACCCCGTGGCCCGTACCTGGACGCCCGCTGCAGTCGTCGGTTATCTCCGCAGCACCTCCTTTGCCCACCCGGACCTTTTCCAGGAACGGCACGAGGCGTTCGAGGCCGAAGCCCACCACCTGCTCGACACCTACGCAAAGGACGGGACGTTGCAGGAGGAAGCGGTGTTCACCGTCCTTCTGGCACGCAGGCCCAAGGCCGCGTCATGACCGGACAGCAGCGGCGGCACCAGGAGCCGGTCGACGTCCATCTGATCCTGCGCCGCGACGGCGCGGCGGGCCCGGAGGTCCTGCTGTCCCGCCGCGCCGGAAGCGTTTACGCGGCGGGACTCTGGCACTTCCCGTCCGGGCATTTGGACGGTGCTCACGAGGACGCCGTGACGGCGCTCGTTCGCGAAGCCCGGGAGGAGACCGGCCTGATCATTGCCCCGGCCGATGTCCGCTTCGCTGTCACGGTGCACCACCGTGCTCCCAGTGGCGGGGCCCGGGTCGGCATGTTCTTCGAGGTCCGCGCGTGGCAGGGCACACCCCGTGTTCTTGAGCCGGCGGTGTGCGACGCGATGGGCTGGTTCCCTTTCGATGCCCTGCCGGCGCCCATGGTTGCCTACTGCCGGGCCGGGCTCGACGCATACCGCAATGGCGAGTTGATGGCCGTGCACTTCCAGGATCCTGGTGACCCGGTCCCCTACCTCCCTGAAGCGGACCGGTACCGCCCTGTTCAGGCCGTCGTCCCGGGGCCGGTCGGTCCGGCCGCCGGGGAGCGTCAGTACGCCCCGGGCCCACAGCTGAACGTGGGGAGTGAAGCCACCCGGCTTGTCGTCGTTCGGGGGAATTCGGCATCAGGCAAGTCCTCGGTCGCGGCCGGGATCCGCGACCGGTTCGGACGCGGCCTGGCCGTGGTCGGGCAGGACAACCTGCGAAGGGTCGTGCTGAGGGAGCGTGATGTGCCTGACGGCGCCAACATCGGGCTGATCGACTCGGTCGCCCGCTACGCCCTGGACGCGGGCTACCACGTGGTGATCGAAGGGATCCTGCACGCCGGCCGGTACGGTGACATGCTCTCGGGGCTGCTCTGCGACCACCGCGGAGTCTCCCGCTGCTACTACCTCGACATTCCCATCGAGGAGACGCTCGCCCGGCATTCCTCAAAGGCTGACCGGGAATATCTGGCCCATGTCACGGAGCGGGAACTGCGTGACTGGTACCGAGAGCGCGACCTTCTCCCGGAGGGGGTCGAAACCGTAATCGGAGCCGACAGCAGCCTCGCCGAAACGGTCGAACGCATCATGCACGACACCGGCCTTGCACTGCTGCCCGCACACACGACCTGAGAACCCTGCCCCATCGCCAAGGCGGCATTCCGAAATATGCAACCTGCTCGACACTGAACTACGTGACGTGAATCCCGAAAACTTCGTCTCATGGAACAGGGAAAAGTCATGACGATCATCTTGATGTCCGATCCGTCCGTGGCCGCGATTCCGGTCGAGGACTGCGGCGAGCCCCTGGTCGACGTCCGTCAGAGCGGTGAGCTGCTCACCGACACCCGCAGATCCGACCCGGCCGGCGCTTTCGCGCACCTGCGCCTGGGAGTCCACGACCGGCTGCTGGACGCACAACGCCGGCTTCCTGACGGGCTGCGTCTCCTCATCGTCGAGGGCTACCGGCCGCCGGACCTGCAGCAGACGTACTTCGAGCGGTACTCGGCGCAGCTGCGCACGGCCAATCCGGGCTGGACGCAGCAGGACATCCGGGTGGCAGCCAGCCGCTATGTGTCGCCCCCGGAGATCGCGCCGCACAGCGCCGGGTCCGCCGTTGACCTGACTGTTGTCGACCGGACTGGCAAGGAATTGGATATGGGGACGGAAATGAACGCGAACCCCGAGGAAAGCGAGAACGCCTGCTATACCGGCGCTGCCAACATCTCGGCGAAGGCCAGAGCGAACCGGACCACGCTTTCCATCGCGCTCTCGGAAGCCGGACTGATCAACTATTTGACGGAATGGTGGCATTGGTCGTATGGCGACCGGTACTGGGCACTGCAGGCAAACCGGCCTGCCGCCCTTTACGGCCCCGCTGAAATGCCGTAACGACGTACCGTCCGGCCTTTATGAATGAGGAGCGATCTGTGGGATACACCCGGGCCGACTGGTCCGAGCACTACAGCGAGGGCCGTGGCTTTCGAGGACTCGGGGACGAGGAGAGGAGTCTGCTCGTCGAGCACGCGATGGCGGCCGCGCGCTGGATGCCTGTTCCGGCACTGGCGAGATGGCGGCATACCTTGCCTCGCTCGGGTACAGCGTCGACGGCGTCGACTTCGCGGAAGGCGCCCTGGAGCGGGCTCGGTCGGAGCATGCCGGCATGGAGGGGGTGCGCTGGCTGTGCCTGGACGTGGAACACGACGACCTGGCCGACCTGGCCGAGGACGGCTACGACCTGATCACCCTCCGGCTGTCCATCGCCTTCGTCCGCGATCGTGCCAGAGTGCTGCGCCGTCTGGCTGCACTGCTGCGTGAGGACGGTGTGCTCCTCGTCATCACGCCGGTCGCGGAGAACACCTCGTCAGAGCGGCGCCACATCGCACTGGACGAGGATGAACTCCCGGCCCTCACCGACGGGTTCGAGAACGTCGAGCGGTTCGACGCGGAGGGTCTGGCTGTGCTGGTCCTGCGCGGCGTGGGCGGGTCGTTCAGCGCGCAGGAAAGCTGCGGCCCGACCCGCAAGCGGTCCTCGGTGCCGCGGCCGTGGTCACCGACGCATTCGGGCGGGTCCTGCTGGGCCGCTCGACCCGGGGGATGTGGGAACTGCCCGGCGGCAGGATCGAAACAGCAGAAGCTGCACCGGCGGCTGCCGTGCGGGAGTTGACGGAAGAGACCGGGCTGACGGCGCGTGTGGAGGACGCACATGTCGTCACGGTCCTTCACGACGACCGGCTGGATGTGCGGCGTGTCACCGCCGTGGTCCGCCTCACCGGCTGGGGCGGTGAACTCGGTCTGCCCGAACCGCACCGCTTCGTGCGATGGGAGTGGCACGACCTGCCCACTCTGGCGACCCTGGGGAAGATCTTTGCACCCAGCGCGCAGGCCCTGAACGCAGTGTGGCCCGGGGTCCTGACGGGGCTGCCGCCCGTCCACTCCTACGTGTGCGCCACCACCGTGCCACCAGTGCCCGGCGAGCCGGCCGACGCCGTCCGGCTGCGCGGCCGGATGGCAGACACCGTGATCCGCAATAACTGGGCCCCCTCCCCGAGAGTCCAGGCCGCGCTGCGCGAGGTGCCCCGGCACCGGTTCGTTCCCGAGGCTGTGCTGGAGACGGCCTACCACGACGACCTCGCCGTGGTGACGGTCCGGGAGTCGCCCCGCATCGCGCTCAGTTCCGTCTCGGCTGCTTGGCTGCAGGCCCACATGATCGAGGAACTCCGGCTGGAGCCGGGAATGACCGTGCTGGAGGTCGGATCCGGCGGGTACAACGCGGAGCTCCTCGCGCACGTGGTCGGGGACCGCGGCCGCGTGGTGACCGTGGACATCGACCCGTACGTGGTGCACCGCACGCAGCGGCTGTGCGCGGAAGCCGGAAGCGGCCGGGTCACCGCCGTCCTCGGTGACGGTGGTCTCGGCGCACCCGGCCACGTCCCAGCCCGAGGGTTCGACGGGCTGATGATCACCCACAGCGCGGCCGACATCGCACCGTCGTGGCGGGAGCAGCTCGCGGAGGGAGCGCGGCTGGTCGTGCCGCTGGAGATGGGCGGCTACACCCGCTCGCTCACGTTGGTGCGGCGTGGAGACGTGCTGCACACCGTGCACTGGACGTACTGCGGTTTCGTGCGGGACCGTGGTGCCGCCGCCCGCACCGCTCCCGCCGTCTCTCTGGCCGGCGGCGAGGTCACCGTGCGGTGGGAGGACGGGGCGCCCAGCGACACCGCCGGGCTCGATGAGGCGCTGTGCGGGCCCCGTCACGAGCTCACCACTGGCCTCGTGGTCCGGGGTACCTTCAACTTCGAGACCTTGCAGGTCTACGCCGCAACCACGCTGCCGGGGTTCTGCCGCCTGACCGCCTCCGAGGGGTCGACGCTCGTGGCGCAGCAGGACGCTGCCGCGATGCTGGCGGACGGCTCCCTCGCCTACCTGACCCATCGTATGGTCGAGGACTCACCGGATCCGGCCGACCGTCTCACCGAGTTCTTCGTCCATGCCTACGGCCCGGCCGCCGGCGAGCTGGCAGAACGCTTCGCCGACTGCGTGCGCACCTGGGACCAGAAGGTGCGCGAGAGCGGCTACCCACCGATGACCGTCCACCCCGCCGGAACTCCCGACGATCGGTTGCCGGTTGGTGATGTGCTCGACAAGCCCTTCGCAAGGCTCGTCTTCCAGTGGCCCGGCCGCGTTCCCGACGGGGCACCGGACCTGACGGCAGGCGGCCGGCGTGCCTGACTCCCTGGGGCTGATCACCGCCAAGGCCGGGCCACCTGACGGCGACGAGGCCGCGAGCGGTGGACCGCCGGCTTTGTTCTCGCTGCGCGCACACCCTTTGTTCAGCGCGCACCTGACCGGTGGCCGGGGTGGTCCACGTCTTCGGGATGAGGAGCCAGGGCTTGCCGAGCAGTTGGCGGCCATGGTGCGGACCTGGGACTGTCACGTACATGACGGCGAGGGCCCGGGCCTGACCATCCATCCGGCCGGCACACCCGATCGTCTGCTGCTCACCGGGTATGTAGTGAACAGAGCGGTCTCGCGCATGGTGTTCCGGTGGCCGTGACGTGCTCGTCCAGGCCGCCGTTGAGCACGGCGGGACACTCGCCGAAGCCGTGGAGAGTACGTGATCATCTGGCTCAACGGCCCTGTACGTGACGGCGAGAAAACCCTCGACCCCCACCTGCGTGAAGCGATACCCGGCGCGCGGTTGTCGCCGCCTCGGAGGCCGTCGTCGATGCTGTGCGGGCCGTGCTCGCCGGGAACGCTCCTCACTCGCAGGACTTGCAAGGACCTGCCGCCCTGGCGAACCTGCCACGGCGCGTATCACCGACCTGGCCCGGCACACCGGTGGTCCGGCCACCATGCCCATGACCGCCCTCAACCCGCCTACCCGGCCGTGACGTTCACCATGCTGCGCCGGAACTGCACCGGTGTCCCTCACCTCGCCCTGCGCACCACCAGCTGGCCCACCGCCCACCTCTGCGAAAGCCGGAGCACCATCACATGACCAGCACCGTCACAACCCGGCCCTTGCGGCTGGGCACCCGGCCCAGCCCCA
>NZ_JBEXPH010000160.1:0-19508 GCF_040611955.1 Streptomyces sp. NPDC006510
CACCGTCAGATCATCGGCGAAATGCCGGTCACCGGTGGCGTCGGGCACGTACTTCACACAGACAACGATCCTCAAGCTCACGCCGGCTCTCCTACCTGGGTGTGGTTCGTAGGGATGACGATATGGCACTCAGTACCCTCTGTAAAGGAACCCGGTGCCATAATGGGCCTTCCGGTGCTACGTTCCCGGCATGACTGACGCGCGCAGACCAGCGAAGAAGGCCCCGATGCGGGAGGTGCTCGCCGAGGCGGCCTTCCAGCTCTTCCTGGAGCGGGGCTTCGAACAGACCACGGTGGACGACATCGTGGCGCGGGCCGGGGTCGGGCGCCGGTCGTTCTTCCGGTACTTCCCGTCCAAGGAGGACGCGGTCTTCCCGGATCACGAGCGGTGCCTCGCCGACATGACCGCGTTCCTGGCGGAGGCCGGTGACGCCGAGCCGGTGGACGCGGTGAGCGACGCGGCCAGACTGGTGCTGCGCATGTACTCGGCCAACCCGGAGTTCTCCGTCCAGCGGTACCGGCTCACCCGCGAGGTCCCCGGGCTGCGTACCTACGAACTCTCCGTGGTGCGGCGGTACGAGCAGACGATGGCCGGCTATCTGCGCGGCAGGTACGGCGAGTCGGAGGACGGGGCGCTGCGCGCCGAGGTGATCGCCGCGTCCGTGGTCGCCGCGCACAACAACGGGCTGCGGACGTGGCTGCGTTCGGGCGGCGAGGGCGATGCGGAGGCCGCCGTCGACCACGCCCTCGGGATGGTGCGCAGGGTGTGGGGGAGTGGCCTGAGCGGAAGCGCGGCCATGCCTCCGGCCGGCGGCGACGTGGTGGTGATGGTCGCCGCGAAGGGTGCTCCGATGTGGCGCGTGGTGCAGCAGATCGAGTCGGCCATCGGGCAGGACTGAGCCGTTCGGTCCGACTTGTTCTGGCACTGAGTGTCTTTACGTTTCGGCACTCAGTGCCCTATGGTGCGGACGCGCCGACGCGCAGGTGCGGCGCATCCGAGCCGAGCGCAGGGGGTCGAACGTGTCCCAGTCATCAAGTGGCACCGTGCAGACGGTGCATGAGGAAGCCGGCCTGAACTACCACCGGTGCCGCTGGTGCGGCACGGCCTCCTTCCGGAGGCTGCTGTGCCCGGTGTGCGCGTCGAGTGATCTGAAGCCCGAACACAGCGCGGGTCTGGGTGTTGTGGTGAGGTCCGGCGTCGTCCATCGCTACACGGAGGCCGCGCGCAACGAGTCCCTCGTCCGGCTGTCCGAAGGCTTCGTGTTCCGCTGCCGTGTCGTGGGCGCGGCCCCGCACCGGGTGTCGGTCGGCGCCCGGGTGCGTCCCGTCGCCGTGGACGGCCCGGACACGGGTGAAGTGGTCTTCGAGCTCTGCGACCCGCCGAGGGACGACGACTGGTTCTGAACGTCGCGGCCGGTCGCGCGCCTCCCCGGCGGCCCGGCCGTCCGTGCCCTCGCCCCTCCCTGGGCCCCGCTTCAGGGCATCCACCGCCTTCTCGGCCCGCTCCGTCGAATCCGCCGAAGTGACCGACAGGCGATGAATGCCCTGAAGCGGGGCTTTTTGGCCGGCCGTTATCCGATCGTCAACAAAATTCGTCCGCCATGTGGGAACCCTCTTGCCTTGCGGACTGTATGCGAAATACGGTCTGCGATATTCCTTGATCACCCCTGGCGGGAGGTAGGCCCTCGTGCGCCGAAAAGCGGTTGCCCTGGTGGCAGTTGCATTGGTGTCCCTCACCTCGGGCTGCGCATCGCTGCAGTCCTCGGCGACCGAGGTCGGCGGTGTGCGGAAATCCGATGAACGGCCCGTACGCGACGGCGGGACGCTCACCGTCGCTCTCAACTCCGACCCGGACAAACTCGACCCCACTCTTGCCCAGACCCTCGTGGGCCGGACGGTCTTCGCGGGCATGTGCGAGAAGCTCTACGACATCGACGAGGACGGCGTCGTCGTGCCGCAGCTGGCCGCCGCACTGCCCACCACCTCGGCCGACGGCCGCACCGTCACCCTGCGGGTGCGCCGTGACCTGAAGTTCAGCGACGGCACCCGGCTCGACGCGCAGGCCGTCGTCACCTCACTGCTGCGACACCGCGATCTCCCCGGATCCGCCCGCGGCACCGAACTCGCCCCGGTCAGGACCATCGAGGCCACCGGCCCGGACACCGTACGGATGGAGCTCAAGCAGCCCTATGTCCCGCTCACCGGTGTGCTCGCGGACCGGGCCGGGATGGTGATGTCGCCGACCGCGCTCAAGAAGTACGGGAAGAACTTCACCAACCACCCCTCCTGCGTGGGGCCGTTCCGCTTCGTCGAACGCGTCGGCGGCGACCGGATCGTGCTGAAGAAGGACCCCAACTACTACGACGCGGACAAGGTCCACCTCGACGGCGTCGTCTACAAACCCATCCCCGACGGCAACGTCCGGCTCGCCAATCTGCGCTCGGGAGACCTTCAGGTCGGCGACCAGATGGGTCCCATCGACGTACAGAGCGCGCTGACCGAGCCGGGGCTCCAGCTCTTCAACTCGCCCTCGCTCGGCTACCAGGGCATCGGCCTCAACGTCGGCAATGTGAAGGGGCTCGGCCGGCGGCCGGGGAAGCTCGACACCCCGCTCGCCCGCGACGTCCGGGTCCGGGAGGCGTTCGAGCTGGCCATCGACCGCGAGACCCTCAACAAGGTCGTCTTCCAGGGCATGTACGAGCCGGCCTGCGGACCGATCTCCCCGCAGTCCGCCATCGCCCCCGGCGTCAAGCCCGAGGACTGCCCGAAGCGCGACGTGGCGAAGGCGAAGAAGCTACTGAAGGAGGCCGGAGCGAAGACCCCGGTCCGGATCGAGCTCAAGACCTCCACCACCCCCGAACAGGGCCGCGTCGGACAGGTCCTCCAGGCCATGGTCAAGGAGGCGGGCTTCGATCTCGCGCTGCGGCCCACCGAGTACGCCACGATGCTCTCGGAGACCGACGCGGGCCACTACGACGTCTTCACCAGCGGCTGGTCCGGACGGCTCGACCCGGACGGCAACGTCTCCAACTTCCTGAAGACCGCGGGTGCCATGAACGCCTACGGCCTCGGCGACCCGGAGATCGACCGGCTGATCGACGAGGGCCGCACCGTCGCCGAACCGGCCCGCCGCACCGCGATCTACGACGAGCTCACCCGGCGCGTCCAGGACGCCCACACCATGATCTACCTCTACCGGCAGAAGAACTATGTCGTCGCCACCAAGTCCGTCGCGGGCATCCGTGTCTACGGCGACGGACTGGTCCGGGTCAGGACTGCGGGGTACACCCGATGACGAAGTACCTGCTGACGCGGCTGCGTCAGTCCCTCATCACGCTCTTCCTGGTCTCCGTCGTGGTCTTCGCCGGAATCCGGGCGCTGCCCGGCGACCCGGCACTCGCCCTGGCCGGCGAGGAACGCAGCCCCGAAGCGCTCGCCGCGATCCGTGAGGCGTACGGCCTCGACGACAACATCGTCGTGCAGTACGGACGGTTCATCGGCCACGCCCTCACCGGCGACCTCGGCACCTCCTCCCGCACCGGACTCCCGGTCGCGGACGCCATCGGCCAGGCGCTGCCCGTCACGCTGGAGCTGGCCGCGCTCTCCCTGCTGCTCGCCGTCGTCCTCGGCATCGGTGCCGGGGTCGTCGCCGCCGTACGGCGCGGCAGGCCCGAGGAGTGGCTCGCCAACGTCGTCGCGCTGATCGGGCTGTCCATCCCGACCTTCTGGCTCGGCATCGTGCTGGTCCTCGGATTCGCCATCGCCATACCGGTGTTCGCCGCCTCCGGCTACGTACCCTTCGGCACCGACCCGGTCGACAACCTGCGTCGCATGGTGCTGCCCGCGATCGTCCTGGGCTCCGGGCTCGCCGCCGTGGTGATGCGCCAGACCCGGGCCGCGATGCTCGACTCGCTCTCCGCCGACTACGTCCGCACCGCCCGCGCCAAGGGGCTGTCCAAGCGGTCCGTCGTCGGCGGGCACGCACTGCGCAACTCGCTCGTCACCGTGGTGACCGTGCTCGGTCTCCAACTCGGCCATCTGATCTCCGGCGCCGTCGTCACCGAACAGATCTTCGTCCTGCCCGGCTTCGGCAAGCTCACCATCGACGCCGTCTTCACCCGCGACTACGCGACGCTCCAGGCCGTGGTGCTCTGCACCTCCGCCGCGTACATCCTCATCAACCTGCTGGTCGACGTGGTCTATTCGGTCATCGACCCGCGCATCCGGCTCGGAGGTGCCCGGTGACCACAGCGACCCAGACGCTCCCCACCGCACCGGCGGCCACCGCGAAGAAGCGGACCGGCGGCAGGCTGCGGGCCCTGCGCCGGAACCGGCTCGCCCTCACCGGCGGCATCATCGCCGCGGTCTTCGTCCTCGCCGCCCTGTTCGCCCCGCTGATCGCCCCGTACGACCCGGCACAGCCCGACTTCGGGAACGTACTGGCCGAACCGAGCTGGACGCACTGGCTCGGCACCGACGACCTCGGCCGGGACCAGCTCTCCCGCATCGTGTACGGGGCACGGGCCTCCATGCAGGTCGGCCTGGTCGCCGTCGTGCTGGCCTTCGTCATCGGCGTACCGCTCGGGCTGCTCGCCGGGTACTACGGCAGGTTCACCGACAGCGCCGTCTCCCGGCTCACCGACACCATGCTGGCGTTCCCCTTCCTGGTGCTCGCCGTCGGCCTGGCAGCGATCCTCGGCCCCTCGCTCACCAACGCCACCATCGCCATCGGCATCTCGCAGATCCCCGCCGTCATCCGGATCACCCGGGCCGAGACCCTGCGGCTCAAGCACGTCGACTACGTCGGGGCGGCCGTCGTCAACGGCGGCGGAGACGGCACCGTGCTCTTCCGGCACATCCTCCCCAACGCCACCTCCGCACTGATCGTCCAGGCGACCGTCGGCATCCCCGCCGCGATCATCGGTGAGGCACTGCTCAGCTTCCTCGGCCTCGGTGTCCAGCCGCCCGCCCCGTCCCTCGGCGTGATGCTCTCCGGCGCCCAGTCCTTCCTGGCGCCCGCGCCCTGGCTCGCCGTCTTCCCCGGCCTCGCGATCGTCGCGGCGACGCTGGCCTTCAACCTGCTCGGCGACGGACTGCGTGACGTCCTCGACCCCCGCGGAGGCACCCGATGACCGAAGCCGTACTCGAACCCGCGCCCGGCACCGTACCCGAACCCGTGCTCAGCGTCCGTGATCTGTCGGTCTCCTTCCGCTCCGACACCCGGACCGTGCACGCCGTCGACGGGGTCTCCTACGACCTTCTCCCCGGCGAAGTGCTCGCCGTGGTGGGGGAGTCGGGGTGCGGCAAGTCCGTCACCTCGATGGCGGTCATGGGTCTGCTGCCGCCCACCGCCCGGATCGGCGGCTCCATCAGGCTCGGCGGCCGGGAACTGGCCGGCGCGTCCGAGAAGGAGCTGCAGAAGGTCCGCGGCAAGGACATCGCGATGATCTTCCAGGAGCCGATGACCTCGCTCAACCCGGTCCTCACCATCGGCCGGCAGATCGGCGAGGTGCTCCGCAGGCACCGGGGGATGAGCCGGAAGGAGGCCCGGGCGCGTGCCGTGGAACTCCTCGACCTGGTCGGCATCCCCGCCCCGCGGCAGCGGGTCGAGGAGTACCCGCACCAGCTCTCCGGCGGTATGCGCCAGCGCGTGATGATCGCGATCGCCGTCGCCTGCGACCCCGCCGTACTCATCGCGGACGAGCCGACCACCGCACTCGACGTCACCGTGCAGGCCGGCATCCTGGAGGTCCTCCAGTCGCTGCGCGAACGTCTCGGCACGGCGATCGTCCTGGTCACCCACGACCTCGGTGTGGTGGCCGACGCCGCGGACCGGGTGCTGGTGATGTACGCGGGCCGGTCCGTCGAACAGGCCCCGGTCCACGACCTGTTCGCTTCCGCCAGGCACCCGTACACCCGGGGGCTGCTCGGCGCCGTGCTGCGGCCGGGCGGCGAGGGCAAGCGGCGGCTGCCGGAGATCCCCGGCCTGGTGCCGAGCCTCGACAGCCAGCCGGACGCCTGCACCTTCGCACCCCGCTGCGGCCGCGCCGACGACACCTGCACGGGCAGCCGTCCCGGCCTCAGGTCCATCGACCCGAAGTCGGGCACGGACGCCCGCCACCGGGCGGCGTGCTGGCACCCGTACGGCGCGGACGAGCCGTCCGGCACCGCCGCACCGGCGTTCACCGAATCGACCGCCGCCGACGCCGCGCAAACCGACCAGGAGGCCGGAGAGTGACCACCCCGCAGACCGTCCCCGCACCGCGCGCGAGCGACGAGGACTCCCCGCACCAGCAGCCCCCCGTGCTGCGGATCGACAACCTGGAACGGCACTTCGCAGCCTCCGGCGGCGGCACCGTCCGCGCCGTCGACGGGGTCTCCATCACCATCGGCCGAGGCGAGGTCGTCGGCCTCGTCGGCGAGTCCGGCAGCGGCAAGTCGACCGTCGGCCGTTGCGTCGTACGCCTCGACGAGCCCACCGGCGGCACCGTCCACATCAACGGGACCGATGTCACCCACCTCTCCCGCCGCGCCCTGCGCCCCCTGCGCAAGGACTTCCACCTGGTCTTCCAGGACCCGTCGTCCTCGCTCGACCCGCGCATGACGATCGGCCGGATCATCGCCGAGCCGATCAGACTGCACCGGCAGGCCCGGGGCGAAGCCGTACGGGCCCGGGTCGAGCAGCTCCTCGGCCAGGTCGGGCTGCGCCCCGAGCACGCCGACCACCACCCGCACGAACTCTCCGGCGGACAGCGCCAGCGCATCTCCATCGCCCGCGCGCTCTCCTGCGACCCCGACCTCGTCGTCGCCGACGAACCGACGTCCGCGCTCGACGTCTCCGTGCAGGCGTCCGTACTCAACCTGCTCGCCGACCTCCAGCGCGACCGCGGCTTCGGCTGCCTGTTCATCACCCACGACCTGGCCGCCGTCGAATACCTCGCCGACCGGATCGCCGTGATGTACCTCGGGCAGATCGTCGAACAGGCCCCGACCGCCGAACTGTTCGCCTCCCCGAAGCACCCCTACACCCAGGCCCTGCTCTCCGCCGCACCGGTCCCGGACCCGGTCGAGCAGCGCTCCCGGGAACGCATCGTGCTGCACGGCGAACTCCCCAGCCCGCTGGATCCCCCGCCGGGCTGCCGCTTCCACACCCGCTGCCCGCTCGCCACCGAGCGGTGCCGCACCGAGGTCCCGGAACTGCGCGAACTCCCCGGCGGCCGGCAGGTCTCCTGCCACCTCGTCGGCGAGGACGGCACCGCCCCGGACGCCGCCGCCTGACCCCCGTACATACGACCCGTTCCACCTCTTCCGCACGTCGCAGCAAGGAGCCGTAACCGTGTTCACCACCCGGCCCACCCTCCAGGGCACCTTCGGCATGGTGTCCTCCACCCACTGGCTCGCCTCGCAGTCCGCGATGGCGGTCCTGGAGGACGGCGGCAACGCCTACGACGCGGCGGTCGCCGCCGGATTCGTCCTGCACGTCGTCGAACCGCACCTCAACGGCCCGGCCGGCGAGGTGCCGATGATCCTGGCGCCGAAGGACGGCGAGGTACGGGTGCTGTGCGGCCAGGGCCCGGCCCCCGCGGGCGCGACCGTCGCCCACTACCGCTCCCTCGGCCTCGACCTGGTCCCCGGCACCGGACCGCTCGCCGCGGCCGTGCCGGGCGCCTTCGACGCCTGGATGCTGCTGCTGCGCGACCACGGCACCAAGACCCTCGCCGAGGTGCTGCGGTACGCGATCGGCTACGCCGAGGACGGGCACGCACCCGTCGAGCGGGTCGGCCAGACCGTGGAGACCGTCCGTGAACTCTTCGAGACCGAGTGGCGGTCCTCCGCCGACGTGTACCTGCCCGGCGGCAGGTCGCCCAGGCCGGGCGAGCTGTTCCGCAACCCCGCGCTCGCCGCCACCTGGCGCCGGCTGATCACCGAGGCGGAGGCGACCGGCGGCGAGGACCGGGCCGCCCGGATAGACGCCGCCCGCAAGATCTGGAGCGAGGGCTTCATCGCCGAGGCCCTGGTCCGCCAGGCCGCCCGCCCCACCATCGACACCAGCGGCTCCCGTCACACCGGCACCCTCACCGCCGCCGACCTGGCCGGCTGGTCAGCGTCGTACGAGGCGCCCGCCACGTACGACTGGAACGGCTGGACGCTCGCCAAGGCGGCCGGCTGGAGCCAGGGCCCCGCCTTCCTCCAGCAGCTCGCCCTGCTCCCCGCCGAGCTGCCCCGATACGGCAGCGCCGACTACGTCCACCTGCTCATCGAGGGCTGCAAGCTCGCCATGGCCGACCGGGAGGCATGGTACGGCGACGCCACCCACGTACCCCTCGACACCCTGCTCTCGGAGCCGTACAACGCCGAGCGCCGCGCCCTCATCACCGCCGAGGCCTCGCGCGAGCTGCGCCCCGGCAGCCCGGACGGCCGCACCCCCGTGCTCAGCGGCCACGCCCACGCGGTCGCCTCCGGCGAGGACGGCTTCGACGCCATGGGCATCCCGACGGCGGGTGTCGGCGAGCCGACCGTCGCCAAGGACGGCACGACCCGTGGCGACACCTGCCATGTCGATGTGGTCGACCGCTGGGGCAACATGATCTCCGCCACGCCCAGCGGCGGCTGGCTCCAGTCCAACCCGGTCGTGCCGGAGCTCGGCTTCCCGCTCGGCACCCGGCTCCAGATGGCCTGGCTGGACGAGGGCCTGCCGAACTCCCTCACCCCCGGCCGCCGCCCCCGCACCACCCTCACCCCGTCCCTCGCCCTGCGCGACGGCGTCCCGGTGATGGCGTTCGGCACGCCCGGCGGCGACCAGCAGGACCAGTGGCAGGTGCACTTCTTCCTGGCGGTGGCGCTGCGCGCCGAGGTCCGCGGCGGACTCGACCTCCAGGGCGCCATCGACGCCCCGAACTGGCACAACGACAGCTTCCCGGGCTCCTTCTTCCCGCGAGGCATGCGTCCCGGCAGCGTCACCGTCGAGGAGGGCATGGACCCGGAGGTCGTCGCGGAACTGCGCCGACGCGGCCATGACGTCACCGTCGGCGACCCGTGGTCCGAGGGTCGGATGTGCGCCGTGGCCCGCGACCCCGAGACCGGAGTGCTCTCCGCGGCCGCCAACCCGCGGGGCATGCAGGGGTACGCCGTAGGACGCTGAGCGGCCACTTCCCCGACAGGACCAGGTCGTCGGGTTCCCGGCGGGACGTGATTGGCTGGAGGCATGATCGATGAATTCCTTACCGGGGACCTGACCGAGGTCGAGGCGGCGGTACGCGCGGCGGCCGCCGCCGAGATCATGCCCCGCTTCCGGCAGCTCGCCACGCACGAGATCGTCGAGAAGAGCGGTCCGCACGACCTCGTCACCGTCGCCGACCGTCTCGCCGAGGAACACCTCACCGCATCGCTGACCGGGCTGCTGCCCGGCTCGGTCGTCGTCGGCGAGGAGGCGGTGCACGCCGACCCGGAGGTGTACGACGCCCTGGGCGGCGACGCACCCGTGTGGATCGTCGACCCGGTCGACGGCACCCGCCAGTTCGTCCGCGGCGAACCGGGCTTCTGCACCCTGGTCGCCCTCGCCCACCGCGGCGAACTCCTGGCCTCCTGGACGTACGCCGCGGCCCTGGACGAGATGGCGATCGCGGTCCGCGGCCGCGGCGCCACCCTCGACGGCAAGCCGATACGCTCCGGCTCGCCCGCCCCCGGGGCCGTTCTGCACGTGGCGATGTCGCACCCCGACTACACCACCGACGCCCAGAAGCGCGCCCTGCTCGGCCTGCGCACCGAGGGGATCGAGGCCCGCCCCTGCGGTTCGGCGGGCCTCGAATACCTCGGCGTCGCCCGGGGCGACCAGGACGCGGTCGCCTTCAACTGGGAGTACGCCTGGGACCACGCGGCGGGCCTGCTGCTGGTCACCGAGGCGGGCGGCGCCCAGGCCACCCTCTCCGGCGCGCCGTTCCGCATCACCGGCGGCAACGCCCTGCCCTTCACGGCGGCCCGCGACGAGGCGACCGTCGAACGCGTCCTTGAGGCGCTGCGCGGCGAGGCCTGACCGGACGGGAGCCCGATCAGGCGAGGAGTTCGCGGGTCAGTGCCCCGAGCCGGGCGCGGGCCTGCGGATCGTACGCGTGCTCATGGGCGGGCGTGTCCGTGAACCGGTCGAAGTATCGGCCGGTGACATCGGACAGGGCCGGATCGGTGATCAGCCGGACGGTGGGGCGTACGCGCTCCTCGACGGCGACGGCCGGTGTGAGCCCGTACTCCCGCACGCTGCGGGTGTCCATCAGATGCGCCGGGTGCAGGGCGTTGACCGTGATCCCGCTGCCTGCGGGCAGCGGGACTGAGCGGCGCCGGGCGCTCACCCCCGCTTCGGCCGGCCCGCCTCGTCCACCGCGAGGGCCGCCCGTACGTCCCGCACCAGCTCCGCGGCCCGCTCCACCGCCTCCGGGTCCAGGCCCCGCAGCGCCTCGCCGATCCGCCGGGCGTAGTGCGCGGGGGTGCCCGGCAGAGCGGCAGCCGCGGCCGACGCGCCCTTCTCGTTCAGACACCAGGTGCGGTGGTGGGCGTGGAGGGACTGGGCGAGGATGCCGAACGCCCGTGACAGGCACAGGGAGACATGGAGCGGGTCGCCGCCGGGAGCCGACTTGCGGGCCGCCTCCACGGAGAACTCCGCCTCCCAGGCGGCTTCGACGAGCGCGGTGCGCAGCGGCTCCGGATAGCTCCGGGTCTGTTCCTGAAGCTCCGTCAATTCCCCTCGCACGTCGACGAGTACGGCCCCCAGTGCGACCTCGCCGGGGTACGCGGGGGACCAGAACCCGAGCGGATGCCCCGGCTGTACGCCCACTTCGAAGCGACCCTCGCGGCAGTCCGCCCAGACCGCCTCCACCCGGTCGAGGTCGCGCAGGATCCAGTCCACCGGGACGCCGTCCACCCGTAGCCAGGCCCCGCCGTTGACCCACGGTCCCCACCCGCCTGGACCGGCCACCTCGACGGGGGAACCCTGCACCTCGGACGCCAGCGCGGTCAGTGCCGCCACATCGGGGGTGCCGCGGTAGTACACGCCCAGATCCCAGTCGGAGTCCGGACGGTGGGTGCCACGGGCCCGGCTGCCGCCCAGTGCGACGGCCCGGATGCCGGGCAGGGCGGCGAGCCGGGAGGCCATGTCGGCGACAGGGGCGGGCACGGCTGCTTCGACGGCCGTCATGGGCGCGGCCTGGGAGTTCGGTGTGTTCATCGCGCGGCGACCCTACCCGCGACCGCGCTGTCGATGCCTCGGAATATCCTGGGTGTCCTGGCCGTCGGCTGACGAAGGAGTCCGAAGGTGCCGTCGATGCTCGATGCAGTCGTCGTGGGGGCGGGCCCCAATGGACTGACCGCCGCGGCCGAACTGGCTCGCCGCGGCTTCGTCGTGGAGGTCTTCGAAGCGGAAGGGACCGTCGGAGGCGGCGCCCGTACCGAGGAGCTGACCCTCCCCGGATTCCGCCACGACCCCTGTTCCGCAGTCCACCCACTGGGCATCGGCTCACCCGCGTTCAGCGCGATGCCGCTCGCCCGGCACGGCCTGGAGTGGCTCCAGCCCGAGCTGGCGCTCGCCCACCCGTTCCCGGACGGCACGGCCGCCGTGCTCACCGGTTCGGTGGGGGAGAGCGCGATGTCGCTGGGGGCCCGGGACGCGGGGGCGTACCGCAGGCTCGTCGCCCCCTACCTGGGCCACTGGGACACCCTCGCCCAGGATTTCCTGCGCACCCCGTGGGACGGGCTGCCCCGTGACCCCTACCGCTGGGTGCGCTTCGGCCTCGACGCGCTCCAGCCCGCATCGCTGCTCTCCCGCCGCTTCCGAGGTGCCAAGGCGCGCGGTCTGTTGGCCGGGCTCGCCGCCCATGCCATCGCGCCCATCAGCGGTCTGGCGACCGGCGGGATCGCCCTGCTGTTCGCGCTGGCGGCCCACGAGAAGGGGTGGCCCGTGCCGCGTGGCGGCTCGCAGGCCATCTCCGACGCCCTCGCCTCGTACATAAGCGAACAGGGCGGCACGATCCGTACCGGCACGGAGGTCAAGCGTCTCGACGAGCTCCCGCCGGCCCGCGCCTATGTCTTCGACACCTCGCCGACCGCCCTCGCCCGTATCGCCGGGCTGGGCCACGCCTACCACGGCTACCGGTACGGCGCGTCCTGCTTCAAGATCGATTACGCCCTGTCGGGACCCGTCCCGTGGACCGCGAAGGACGCCCGGCGGGCCGGAACCGTCCACATCGGCCCGACGGCCGGCGAGATCGACTCCGCGCTGACGGCCGCGGTGGCGGGCCGCGACCCGAGTGTGCCGTTCCTGATCACCGCACAGCCCAGCCTGGTCGATCCGTCCCGCGCGCCCGAGGGCCGTCACGTCTTCTGGGTGTACGGACACGTTCCGTCGGGATGGGAGGGCGACGCCACCGACGTCATCGAACGGCAACTGGAGCGCTTCGCCCCCGGGTTCCGCGACCTGGTGCTCGCCCGTGCGGTGGCGGGGCCGCCCGAGCTGGTGGCGCGAAACGCCAACTACGTCGGCGGTGACATCGCGTGCGGCGCGTTCTCCGGCCTGCAGACGGTGATCCGGCCCAAGCTCGCACGCGTGCCGTACGCGACGGCGCACCCGGCGGTGTTCCTGTGCTCCTCGGCCACTCCGCCCGGCCCCGGGGTGCACGGCATGTCGGGCCACCACGCGGCGAAGGCGGTCTGGCGGCGGTTGCGGGCGGTCTGAACAGCAGGGCCGCCCGGAGCCGCCGCCACCGCCGGACTGATCGACACCGGACTGCCGTCACACGCTTCCTCGGCACCGGCGCCGGGGTGGCTCGTACTCCTCCCGGAGCCAGGCGTAGGACGCCTGGTGGCACACCGCGCGACGAGCACCACCGGACGGTCCACGCGACCGCACAGACCTACTGCCGTCCGGAAGTGCCTTCGCGCAACGACGTGCACCTGGGCGTCCCGCGCGCCCGGCCGCTCAGATGCTGGGCGGGCCGACTCGGGTGTACGGAACGCCGATACTGGTCCAGCCGGGAGTGAGGACCCTGACGGTGACCGTGCCCGCCGCGCCGGGCGGTGCCGTGACTGTCAGCTGGGTGTCGGAGACCACGGTGAAGGCGGCGGGCACGGACCCGAACAGTACTCCGGTGGCATACGTCAGCCCGACGCCCGTAACAGTGACCGTGATTCCGCCGGCCACAGGTCCCTGATTGGGCGTCAGACCAACGATGACCGGGGCACTCAGGTATACGTAGGACACACTGTTGCTCGTGCCGCCTGGTGTGGTGACGGTGACCGGGACGGTGCCGACGGCACCCGGCGGCACCACCGCTTTGATCTCCGTGGCCGAGGGAATGGTGAAGCTGGTCGCCGCTGTCGGGCCGAAGCGAACCGAAGTGGCCTGGAGTAGATTCGCACCGGTCAGCGTCACGGAGTTGCCACCGCCCACCTGCCCCGCCCCGGGCGTGACGCTGCTGAGAACCGGTGTGCCGAGGTAGTAGTAGAAGACGGCTTGGGCGCTGGTCCCACCGGGCGTGGTGACCGTGACCGGAACCGGACCCGGTCCGCCGGTGGGCACAACCGCAGTCAGCTGAGTCGCCGAGACGACGGTGAACGAACTCGCCGCGTTGACCCCGAAGCGAACGGAAGTCGTTCCGGTGAAGCCGGTCCCGGACAAGGCGATGCTGTTGCCGCCGGCGACCGGCCCCTGGGCCGGAGCCACACTGCCCAGAACCGGAACGGCGCGATAGGTGTAGGGAATCCCGGCGCTGGTGCCGCCCGGAGTGGTGATCGTGACATCGACGGTGCCGGCCGGCGCGGCGGGAGCGACCGCGGTGGCCTGCGTCGCAGAGACGGTGGTGAACGCGGCGGCCACGGCACCGAAACGGACCGAGGTGGCGCCGGTGAAGCCGGTGCCGGTCAACGTGACCGTGTTTCCGCCCTCGATCGAACCCTGGTTGGGGGCGATGGAACTGATTGCGGGCGTCGCGATCGTGTAGGTGAAGCCGACGCCGTTGCTGGTTCCATTGGGTGTGGTCACCGTGATCTGTACGGTGCCCGTACCGGCCGGGGCTTCTGCGGTGATCTGGGTTGCGGACACCACAGTGAACGAAGCGGACGGAGTACCGCCGAAGGCAACCGCTGTCGCACCGGTGAATCCGGTGCCGTTCAGCGTGACGACCGTTCCGGCGACCCCCGCGGAAGGGCTGCTCGTGGCGGCCGCCGCGGCCGTCGACGGCCGCATGGTGTGAGGCATTGAGCTGTCGGAGTGGTCCACAGCCGTTCTCCTGTCTGGTGATGTGATACGCGGGTTGTGGTCGGGGGGCTATGGACAGGACGCAGAGCTCGGCGCGCCGCCCGGACCTCCCGGCCGGGCGGCGATGAGCGGGATGCCCGCCCGGCCCCGGTACGGAGTGTCCCGGACCGGGCGGACATCAGGCATCGGAGGCGGTACCGGCGCCGGGCGCTGATCCGCGTCGGCAGCCGGTGCCGCAGCCGTAGCGGATCAGATGCCGGGGCCCGCCGCGTACGTGAAGGCGCCGGCATCCGTGGCTGTGCCCGCGGGGTTGGAGAGAGTGACGTCGACCGCACCGACGGCGCCGGGCGGGGTGACGGCGGACACCGTCGTCGAGTTGACGACCGAGAACGGTGCCGCCACCCCGCCGAATGTGACCTGGCTCGTCGAGGTCAGGTTGGTGCCTGTGATGGTCACCGCGGTTCCGCCGGACGTCGGTCCGGAAGTCGGAGTGATCCCGGCGATGGTGGGGGCGTCGATGTACGTGTACGACAGACCGTTGTTGGTGCCTCCGGCGGTCGTCACACTGACGCTCACCGGCCCGGCCGCCGCACCCGCGGGCACGACGACGCTGAGCTGGCTGTCCGACAGCACCGTCGGTGTCACGGTATTGGCGCCGAAGGACACCCCCGTAGCGGTGGACAGGCCGGTGCCGCTGATGACGATGGTGTTGCCGCCCACGGTGGCGCCCGAATTCTCGCTCAGACCGGACTTGAACGGGGCGCCGACATAGAAGAACGGCAACGGGTTGCTGGTTCCGCCCGGCGTGGTCACCAACACGTCGACCACGCCGGAACCGGCCGGCGAGACAGCGGTGACCTGGGTGGGCGAGACATTGGTGACGTTGGTGGCCGGCTTGGTGCCGAAGAGCACAGCGGTGGTGCCCGCGAGGTTGGTGCCCGTGATGGTGACGGTGGTACCGCCACCGGTGGAGCCCTGGTTCGGAGTGATTGGCATGATGTCCTCCTTGCGTGAACTGAGAGATGAGATCCGGGAGTCGGCTTTGAGTCAGGTCACGGTCGAGACCCCCCTGGCCACGCCGTGGACCACCGGGCCACTGACTCGGCCGTCCTTGCTCGCCTCCTCTTCCGCCGCTCCCTCGGGTACGCCGATGGACGCACCCGGGAAGCGTCCGGGAGTTGCCTGCCGGGAGGAGGCGCCGGCAGCGATCTTCACTGCCGTGGAACCGTGATGAGTTGTGCAGCGGGCCGTCGGCCCCGGACGCCGTGGCCGGCCCACCGACGGTGCCGCTCCGTACGAGCCGGTGCTGCCCCGCGGTGATGAACCGACGGCCGTCGAACTTTCCTCCTCGACACGAGGCCGAGGTGTTCACGTGGCTGATGTCGACTCGCTCACGGCGGCCATGACCGCGCGCGGGTCGCAGAGGTCACGGACACGCCCGTGACCTCGACGATGAGGTACTCGGTGTGCGCGGATGACTCGCGCACCGCTCCCTTGCAGAGGCCTGGGGCTGCCGCATCAGCCGCTGCCGTGACCTGGCAGAGGCGACTGGTCGGATCCAAGTCCTCTACGGGGGCGCCCATCGCGGCCATCCCGAGCTGACGATGCCGAGATCCGTCATGCACGGACGGTCGGCGAACAGAACGGCTCCGCGCTCCCCCGGAGAAGGATGGGCGGCCCACCGGTTGAGATATTCAAGTGACCCATACAAATCGAATATGACACAAGTGACTTGACGGGGGATCAGTCGGATGGACGAGCGTACGGGGGCGGTCGAACAGTACGCCGGGGGGAGTCGAATCCGCCGTCGGTCCCACCGCGCGCTCCGGGAACCAGCACGCACCTGAACGGTTCCCGGCAGGTGGCCGTGCCCGACCGCCCGCCGCACCAGGTCGAGTTCGTCAAGCACCGCTGCGGCAATGGCGGGGCGCGCCCCCCTCGCTCCGTCTGCTGGTTCTGGTGTGCTGCGCGCGCGGGAGAGAGCCGTACGCCGAGACGACGTCGACGCGTGCCGAGCCGGGCGCTGCCGGGACTCCGTGAACGCGCGGCCGGCAGCCGCAGCGGACGCGGTCTCCCGGGCCCGGGACCCCCGGGCCCGGCGGGGAGGCACGGGGCGTGCGTCGCTACCGGTGTGCGTAGGGCAGCAGGGCCATCTCGCGGGCGTTCCTGATCGCCCTGGCGAGCTGTCGCTGCTGCTGAGCGGTGACCCGGGTAACGCGGCGGCTGCGGATCTTGCCGCGATCGGAGATGAACTTCCTCAGCAGCTCGGTGTCCTTGTAGTCGATGTAGGTGATTCCGGCCGAGTCCAGCGGGTTGGGACGTGCCTTCAGTGGCTGGTGGGGATCGTTGCGTCGTGCCATGCGAATTCCTTGGGTGCGGGCTTCGGCGTGAGCCTGGGTTCGAGGTTCGAGGTTCGGTGTTCGGCGTGATCGGTCACGGAGCCGCGCCCCGGAGGACCGCGGGTCAGGAGACCGGGTCGAGGAGCGAGTCGAAGGGGGCCGGGAGCCGCTTCCACGCCTCCGGCCCCGCGGCGTACTCGGTGTCGGTGAGCAGACAGGAATCGAGGAGCCGGACCAGCCCGTCCCGGTCGAGGCCGGGGGAGGTGAAGACGAGGTGCTGGCAGCGGTCGCCGTGCTCGGGGTGCCAGTCGAGGGCGGCCGCCGCCCTGCGGACGGGAGGCACCATGTCCCAGGCCGCGTCCGGCAGGGAGGCCAGCCATGGCCCCGCGCTCTCCACGCAGAGCGCACCGCCGGCGGCGTCCCAGGCCAGCAGGGTGTCGGGGCGGTCGGCGAGCCAGAAGCGGCCACGGCTGCGCGCGGCCGCACAGCACAGGTCCTCCAGCGCCTGGAAGAGCCGCTCGGGATGGAAGGGGCGGCGGCGATGCCAGACGAGCGTGGCAACCCCCGCCTCGTCCGCCTCCTGCGGCAGCAGCGCGCACGCGGGGTGCTGGGCCGCGGCCGCCGATTCCACGTCGAAACCGGCGAAGGCGAGCCGGGCCAGTTCCTCCGAATTGGTCGAAACCTGATGTGCCGTCGGGTGGAGCTGTGCGAGCAGCGCGCGGTCCTCGTCGTCGGCCGCCTCGCTGTCGACGAGAGCGAGCACGGGCGCGTACTCCAACTGCCGTGCCCAGGTGTCGCCGACGGTCCGCCGGTCCGTGGCGGCCGCCGCGAGACCCGCCTCGGCCAGGTCGTCGCCGTTCCCGAGGCAGGGCAGTACGAGAGCGGGGTCGACGGCGGTCATCACGTTGGTGAGTTCGAGGGCGTCGCCGCCGTGCGCGGCGACGACCTCGGCCATCGCCCTGGGTTCCACGGAGTCCCACAGTTCGACGACCGCGAGCCGGGTCGGCCCGTCGGCGGCCAGCCGCTCCAGCTCCGGGACCAGGTCCTCGCGCAACGCGCAGCAGGCGCAGTCGTTGACGAGCGGGGCCTGCCCGTGGGACAGCACACCCGATGCGTCCCTGACGAGGCGTCGTACGGTGCCCGCGGCGGCGGTGGCCAGATCGTGGTGCAGCGCGACGCTGCCGACGACGGTGCGCAGCAGCCGGTCCACGACCTCCCTGCGCGCGTCGGCGTGGAGCCCGCCGACGATCACGACGGGCAACCGGCCCCTGTCCCGCATCAGTTCGCCCCGCGTCGGCCGTAGCGGCGCTCGAACCGCTCGACGCGGCCGGCGGTGTCCAGAACACGGGCGGTGCCCGTGTAGAAGGGGTGGCTCGCGGAGGAGATCTCGACATCGACGACGGGGTAGGTGTTGCCGTCCTCCCACTTGACCGTCTTCTTGCTGGTCGCGGTGGAGCGGGTGAGGAAGGCGGAGCCGGCGGCCTTGTCGCGGAAGACGACGGGACCGTACGCGGGGTGGATTCCGGGCTTCATGGCGGTGTCCTTACTGGATCGGGCGGGGGAGGGTCAGCGTTCTTCGCGGAATTCGACGTGCCTGCGGGCGACCGGGTCGTACTTGCGCAGGACCATGCGGTCGGGGTCGTTCCGGCGGTTCTTGCGGGTGACGTAGGTGTAGCCGGTCCCCGAGGTGGAGCGGAGCTTGACGACCGGGCGTAGTTCATTGCGAGCCATGGGCGCTACTATATGGCAATGATTTCCATTTCCAACAAGCGGTTCTCCGCGGAAAGCGGGTGACGCCATGTCCGCCCACTGCCAACTCACCGGCGCCCGGCCGGGATTCGGCAAAAACATCTCCCACTCCCACCGGCGCACCTCGCGCCGCTTCGACCCCAACATCCAGCGCAAGAGGTACTGGCTGCCGAGCGAGGGGCGGCATGTCCGGCTGACGCTCAGCGCCAGAGCGATCAGGACCGTCGACGGCATCGGGATCGAGGCGGCCGTCGCCCGCATCCGCGCCAGGGGGGTGAGGGTCTGATGGCCAAGAAGAGCAAGATCGCGCAGAACGAGAAGCGCAGAGCGACCGTCGAGCGGTATGCCGCCCGTCGCGCCGAGTTGAAGGAGATCATCCGCCGGCCGTCCACCACGGATGCCGAACGCCGGGCTGCCGCGGACGAGCTCCGGCGTCAGCCGCGCGACGCCAGTGCGACTCGAGTGCGCAACCGGGACAGCGTGGACGGACGGCCCCGCGGGTACCTGCGGAAGTTCGGTCTGTCCCGCGTCCGCGCACGCGAGCAGGCTCATGCCGGATTCCTGCCGGGGGTCACCAAGTCCTCCTGGTGACAGCCGTCCCCGACGCGGCCTCCCCCGCTCCTGATGGGCGGGCCGCGTCGGGAACGTTCATCCTGCGCGGACCCCTCGCCTGGGACGATGGTCGAAGAGTTGCTGGCAGTGCGAGGTTGATGTCGGATTCTCGCCAGCCCCCGGGTGTCGGGTGGCGGATGCTTGAGCCATGTACACCGACACCGAGCGCTGCGTAAGGGCCGTCCAGTCCAAGGACGCCCGCTTCGACGGCTGGTTCTTCACGGCGGTCCTCACCACCCGGATCTACTGCCGCCCCAGCTGCCCGGTCGTGCCGCCCAAGGTCGAGAACATGACCTTCTACCCCAGCGCCGCAGCCTGTCAGCAGGCCGGATTCCGGGCCTGCAAACGCTGCCGGCCCGACACCAGCCCCGGCTCCCCGGAGTGGAACGCACGGGCCGACTCCGTCGCCCGCGCGATGCGGCTCATCCGGGACGGCGTCGTCGACCGCGAGGGCGTCCCCGGACTCGCGGCCCGGCTCGGCTATTCCGCCCGGCAGATCGAGCGCCAGCTGCTCGCCGAACTCGGCGCCGGCCCGCTCGCCCTGGCCCGTGCGCAGCGCGCCCAGACCGC
>NZ_JBEXPH010000161.1:0-19304 GCF_040611955.1 Streptomyces sp. NPDC006510
GGGACGACCGTCGGGATGACCGCCGAGCCCGCGCCCGCGGTTCCGCCCGCCTCCCCGGCCGGTGACCGTAGGCGCACCGCCCTCGTCTGGACCGGCACCCTCGTCGCGGCGCTGCTGGTCGGCGGCGGCGCGACCGCGGGGGTGCTGGCCCTGACGGACGGCCGGAGCGGTGACGGAGCGGCCAAGGACGACAAGCCCGCCGCCGAGGCCCGGAGCAGCAGCGCGCCCTCCGGCGAACCGACCTCTTCCCCCGACCCGTCCCCGTCCGGCAGCCCGGCCCCCACCGGCCCCGCCACCCCCTCCGCCCCCACCGTCCCCGAGGGCTTCCGGCTCGTCTCCGACACCGCCGGGTTCTCCTTCGCCGTCCCCACGGTCTGGGACCGGCAGGGCGAGGAGAACCACCAGATCACCTACGCGGGTTCCACCGGCCGGGCCGCGCTCAAGGTCGGCGTCATCCGCGACGCCCCGTACACCTCGTACGACAACTTCGTGACGCTGGAGCGGACCGCCGACGCCAACCAGAAGAACTACCGACGGCTGGAGCTGTCCGCCAACACCTTCCAGGGGCGGCCGGGCGCGATCTGGGAGTACACGTACGAGGACCGCGAGAGCGGCGAGACGATCCACGCGATCGACCAGAGCTACATCGCGGACGACGGCACCGAATACGCCATCTACACCACCGAGCGCGACGCCGACTGGCCCGGCGCCCGGCGGATCTTCGACACCGCCCTGTCCACCTGGCTGCTCAACGACATCGAATGACGCCCGGGTTCACGGCGTCAGGGCCGTCCGGAAGCAGATCACTTCCCGGCCGGACCGCGGCGTCGTGAAGCTCTCCGCCCGCTCCATCCCCAGCCGCCGGGCCACGGCGATCGACCGCTCGTTCCCCGCGTCGATCGTCGCCACCACCCGCTCCACCCCGGCCGCGCGCAGCCGCTCCAGCGTGAGGCGCGCGGCGGTGGTGGCGTAACCCCGGCCCCAGGCCGTCCGGGCCAGCCGCCAGCCGATCTCGATCTCGCCCACCGGCCCGTACCCGGTCTGCGGCCACGGCTGGGCGCCCGTGAAGCCGACCACCTCGCCGTCCTCGCCCAGCACCGTCCACAGGCAGTAGCCGAGTTCGGCGTCGAGCCTGCGCTGCCGGGCGGTCCACTCCTCGTACATCGAGAGCTCCTCCGACGCTCCGCCGAAGAACTCCATCACCTCGGGATCGTCGAACGCGCGATGCCAGGACAGCGCGTCCTCGTCGATCGGGACGCGCAGCCGTATGGAGGGAGCGCCGGGAAGCACGGTCGACATCTGGGAGCCCTTCGGAAGTTGATCAGCAGACCCCCATAGACTGCACGGGACAGGTGCCGCGCGGCACGCGATTTCGAGTCTTCGGGAGATCCGACCGTGACCGAGCAGCCCCTCTCCGAACACAGCGCGGATGTGATCGTCGTCGGGGCAGGCCCGGCCGGCTCCACGACCGCGTACTACCTCGCCAAGGCCGGACTGGACGTTCTGCTCCTGGAGAAGACGGCCTTCCCCCGCGAGAAGGTCTGCGGCGACGGCCTCACCCCGCGCGCCACCAAGCAGCTCGTCTCCATGGGCATCGACATCTCCGAAGAGGCCGGCTGGCTGCGCAACAAGGGCCTGCGGATCATCGGCGGCGGCGTCCGCCTCCAGCTGGACTGGCCCGACCTCGCCTCGTACCCGGACTACGGACTGGTCCGCAAGCGCGACGACTTCGACGAGCAACTGGCCCGCCAGGCGCAGAAGGCGGGCGCGCGGCTGTACGAGCGCTGCAATGTCGCCGCCCCGATCGTCGACGACCGCACCGGCCGCATCACCGGCGTCAACGCGAAGCTCGGCGAGGACAAGACCCCGGTCACCTTCCACGCCCCGCTCGTCGTCGCCGCCGACGGCAACTCCACCCGGCTGTCGCTCGCCATGGGCCTGCACCGCCGCGAGGACCGCCCGATGGGCGTGGCCGTGCGCACGTACTTCACCTCGCCCCGCCACGACGACGACTACCTGGAGTCCTGGCTGGAGCTGTGGGACCGCCGCGGCCCCCAGGACCGGCTGCTGCCCGGCTACGGCTGGATCTTCGGCATGGGCGACGGCACCTCCAACGTCGGCCTCGGCATCCTCAACTCCTCCTCCGCGTTCAAGGAGCTGGACTGGCGCGAGGTCCTCAAGGCGTGGTGCGCCTCGATGCCGGAGGACTGGGGCTACACCCCGGAGAACATGACGATGCCGATCCGCGGCGCCGCCCTTCCGATGGCCTTCAACCGCCAGCCGCACTACACCAGGGGCCTGCTTCTCGTCGGTGACGCGGGCGGCATGGTCAACCCGTTCAACGGCGAAGGCATCGCGTACGCCATGGAGTCGGGCCAGATCGCCGCGGACGTCATCGTCCAGGCCCACGCCCGCGCGACCCCGGCCCAGCGCGAACTGGCGCTGAACAACTACCCGAAGGTGCTCAAGGAGACCTACGGCGGCTACTACACGATGGGCCGCGCCTTCGTGAAGCTGATCGGCAACCCGAAGATCATGAAGATCGCCACCCAGCGCGGCCTGACGCACCCGCTGCTGATGAAGTTCACCCTGAAGATGCTCGCCAACCTCACCGACCCCACCGGCGGCGACGCGATGGACCGCATCATCAACGGGCTGTCCAAGGTGGCTCCGCGGGCCTGAGCCGCCCAGGCCGCCGAGGCGGGGGCACCGGTCAGGAGCGGTCCGGCGGCCGCAGTGGCCCCGATCGCCCCTGACCCGGCAGGAATCTCGCCCGGCTGATTCCTCCACTGCGCTCATTGCGGTGCAAGGGATGAACCGGGCGCCCGGAACAGCGACTCAGGTCGACGAACCGCGCTCGCGCGTCGACCGCTGCGGGAGTCCGCCCCCCGTCACTGGCCCACCCTTCCGTCGATGCACTCGCGCAACAGGTCGGCGTGCCCGCAGTGACGGGCGTACTCCTCGACCCGGTGCACCAGCAGCTCCCGGACCGCGGACCCGTCCTTCCCCAGACGCTCGCCCAGATCCGGATGTTCGGCCAGCGCGGCGTCGGTCGCGGCCTGCTCGCGCTCCAGGTCGGCGTACGCGGCGTCGACCAGGGCCTGATCGGCGACGGCTCCGTCGAAGTCCGCGTCACGCTTGCCGTACAGCTTCGGCAGCGGTTCACCGTCGCTGATCCAGTTGCGCCAGTCCCGTTCCGTCTCGGCGAGGTGCCGGACGAGGCCGAGCAGCGACATCGTGGACGGCGGAACCGACCGGCGGGCCAGTTGCTCCGCGTCCAGGCCCTCGCACTTCATCCGCAGGGTCAAGCGGTACCCCGTCAGGAAGTCGTCCAGCGTGGCAAGCTCACCGTCCGGACTGGTTCCATCGTTGTTGCGGGGGTCGTTGTCCGGGTCGGCCCACATATCGGGGTAGACGGTTGCCTGGGTCCATCGTGCGGGTTGATCAGTCATGTGCCCCATGCTCGTCTCCAAGTGCCCTGGTTCGCCAGGGAGTTTCGCTCGGAGCGGCAGTTTGCCCCGTCAGCCGTCCCGGTGGCCGGCGTCCACGCGCGTGCGGTGGTCGTCGTCCGCGGGGCGCTTTCCGCCGGTGGCGACCACGCGGCCCCTGGGCCTGCGCGGCAGCAGCCGGCGGGTGAGACCGAATTCGTAGCGGGGCTGGAGCAGCAGGACCAGGCCCACCGCGCAGACGAACGCGACCCCGAACAGCATCCAGGACTTGGCGCCCCGCGCCGAGTAGGCCACGATCCCGAACGAGAACAGCGCCGACCAGAAGTACATGAGCAGCACGGCCCGGCGGTGCGAGTGGCCGAGCTGGAGCAGTCGGTGGTGGAGATGGCCCTTGTCGGCGGCGAAGGGGGACATGCCGTTCCAGGTACGCCTGATGACGGCGAGCACAAGGTCCGCGACCGGCAGCGCGATCACGGACAGCGGCAGCAACAGCGGAATGTAGACCGGCACCATCGCGGCCGAACCGGACCTGCCGTCCACCGACTGCTTGAGGAGGCTCGGGTCGACCTCGCCCGTCACGGAGACCGCGCACCCGGCGATGAGCAGCCCGAGCAGCATCGAGCCCGAGTCACCCATGAAGATCCGGGCCGGATGCGAGTTGTGGACCAGGAAGCCGAGGCACATGCCCGCCAGGATCGCGGAGATCAGCGTGGTGGACGCGGCGGCCTCGATCCCGTAGCCGTACCAGAGCCGGTAGGCGTACAGGAAGAACGCCGTCGCCGCGATGCCCACCGTGCCGGCGGCCAGCCCGTCGAGCCCGTCGACGAAGTTGACCGCGTTGATGGAGACGACGATCAGCGCCACGGTCAGCAGCGTGCCCTGCCAGTCGGAGAGGTAGATCCCGTCGGTGCCCGGCACCGGCAGCCAGAGGATGGTCAGCCCCTGGAAGACCATCACTCCGGCGGCGAGCACCTGGCCGCCGAGCTTGACCAGCGCGTCGACGCCCCATTTGTCGTCGAGCACGCCGAGCAGACAGATCAGTGCCGCGCCGGACAGCAGCGCCCGTGGCGTCGGGCTCTGGGTGAAGATCTCTTCCAGGTGCGGCAGGTGTGAGGCGACCAGCAGTCCGGCCAGCAGTCCACCGAACATGGCCATGCCACCCAGACGCGGAGTGGGCTCGCGGTGGACGTCGCGCGCCCGGACCTCGGGGACCACCCCGATGGAGATCGCGAACTTTCTTACGGGGCCGGTCAGGATATGGGTCACCGCCGCCGTGACGAACAGCATCAGCAAGTAGTCCCGCACGGGCGGCCTCACATTCCGGCCCAGCGGGCCGATACCTGAACAGCTTCTTCCGGGGCCGCTGCTCAGGGTGGGACGGGGCCGGTGGCGAGTCCGATGCGATGGCACTTGAAGCCCGGACCCCGATCGAAGCCCCTCGCTGCGCCCCGGCGAGCCTAACTCATACGGATTTTCGTGCGACGGGGAGCGGGTCGGGGTGATGGGGGTGGGCGTGGGCGTCGAGTGATACGTACGTCATCGGGCGGACGTGCCATTCGATGTGCCGGCCACCGCGCAGCAGGAGCGTGAACCCGCAGGGTTCGCCGCGATGGAGTGCCCCCAGGGCCTGGACCCAGCCGTCCTGGTCCGACCAGTGGAGGGCGCGGGCCAGTTCGCGCGGCGTGAGGCCGAAGAGATGGTTCGCCCGGAGCTGGACGCGGATGGCGCGGACGGCCTCCTGGGGCGTGGCCATGATGCGCAGGCCGATCGGCTCGGGGACGAAGCCGGTGGCGGGGCCGTAGCGGAGGGCCTCGAACCGGTAGCCGTGTCGGAGAACCGGTCGTAAGGGGGTGAGGGGTGTACGCATCGTCGACCGTCCGATCGCAGCGCTATGGAGTACGCACGCCAAATGGGGTGCGGGCAGCGGGAGTTGTGACGCCGCTCGGCACGGCGGGGAACGATTGCCCGGCCGTCGCGGCGACGTGGAGTGACCGTAGCGTCACGGGTGGTGGCGGTGCAACAGTGGGACGCCCCTAAGTTGCGCCGGGCATGCGAAACGCCCTCCGCCGTGCGTAGCTGGAGGGCGTCTGCGGCCGGATCTCAGATCAGGTGGTCGAACTCCCCGGCCTTCACACCGAGCACGAAAGCGCGCAGCTTGGCGACGCTGGTGGTGACGATGACGTCGGGTTCGTCGCTCTCGCGCATCTTGATCGATCCGTCGACGGGGGCCAGTTCGATGCAGCTCTGATTGTTGTCCGCTCCGGAGAAAGAGGATTTCTGCCAGCTGATTGCGTCGGTCATGCCGATGGACTCACATTTCCTGTGCGATGCGTTGGATGAATGAAGCGGACTCCTTCGTGTCGAGCGAAATGGACTCGATGGAGTCGAACAGGGCTCGGTATCGGGTCAGTTGGGCCTCGGCGTCCAGGAATCCCGCGTCGAAAGCGGTGTCCAGCTGGACGGTGTCGAGCGCCGGGATGCTGCCCCCGGCGTACAGCGTCGAGTGCACCGAACCTGTGATCCGCGTGGTGAACGGGATGATGCGGATCGTCACGGATGGCCAGGTGGAGACCTCGTGCAGGAAGGCGAGTTGCGCCCGCATGGTGTCGGGATCGCAGTACCGCATGCGCAGTGCGGCCTCGTGGATGAATGCTTCGAACGGGGTCGGCTTGTGTCGGTCGAAAATGTCGCGCCGCCTGGTGCGGTGCTCGACCCGGGCATTCAGCTCGTCGGCGGGAAGATCGGAAATGCCGCTCCGGATGATCGCCCGCGCATACGACTCCGTCTGGAACACGCCGGGGATGTTGAGCATCTGGATGGCGCGGATACAGGACGCCTTGTGCTCAAGCTCGGCCAGATCCAGGAATCCGGGCGAGAGTATTCCGCGGTAGTCGTCCCACCATCCTTTGGTGCGCTCCTCGGCCATCTCGGCCAGGGCGTCCACCAGGTGCTTGTCGGTGGCCGAGTAGTGGGCCGCGAGCCGGCGTACCCGTTCGCTGCTCACTCCGTACCGGCCGGACTCGATGTGGCTGATCTGGGCTCGCTCGCCGCCCAGGTAGGCGGCGGCCTCGCTCCCGGACATCCCGGCGCGCTCGCGAAGCTTGCGAAGTTCTGCGCCCAATCGCTTCTGCCTGGCGGTCGGGTAGCTCCTTGGTGGCATGGGCCCTCCCCTTCGTGCGGGTACGAGTCTGCCGTCCCACCGTGCCGGTGGTCCACTCGTATGGGTGCTACGGCCGTCACACTGTTGCGCCGTCCCATTGTTGTGCCCTAGCGTCCCGTGATGTCGAGCCGATGCTCGATGGGCCCGAAGTGCAGCCACCCGCAAGCAAGTTGACCGCTCGCGGGACCGGCCGATGCCACGGGCCACGCTCACCGCGCAACGCCCCGGAGACCGCCTCACGCAGGGAGACCGCACCGTGACCCCCGTAACCGCTCCTCCAGCACCCACCTCCCACCTTCCTCAACGCGGCGAGCGCTACCGGCTCGTCGCGCCGAACACCCCCACCGCCCCCAAGATCGTGCGGGACTTCGTGTCGACGGTGTTGTGGGCCACCGGGCATCCCCGGCTCGTCGACGACGCCCGGCTCTGTGTGAGCGAGGTCATCTCCAACGCGTACTGCCACACGGACTCACCGCAGGTCCGGGTGGAGGTCACCGTCAACCACCGGCAGGTGACGGTCTACGTGACGGACGACGAACCCGGCCGCCTGCCCACACCCCCGCCTCCTCGCCCCCCGGGACCGGATGCCGATGCGGACGAGAGCGGCCGGGGGCTCCTGCTCGTGGACGCTCTCGCCGCCCGGTGGGGGACCACCGCGTACGGGGACCGCTCGCCGCACTCGAAGACCGTGTGGTTCACCCTCACCGCCGCCGGACGCTGAGGCGCCCCGACCCGCACGCAGGGCGCAAGGCTGTCACCCGCTGCCCTGCCGGGAGAGAGTCCGGCCACCTGCATGGCGAGCAGCCAACTGAACGGGCACGGTGCGAGAGCCCTGCCCGACAACGGCCTTCGGGGCGGTCCGCTCCCGTACGACGAGCAGGCCTGCCAGCACCAGCGCCACCCAGAGCACCGGACCGAGCGGATTTCCGGGGGAAATGAAACCTTGCGCGGCAAGTCCGAGAAGGCCGCCGGCGGAAAGCACGGCCGCGAGAACGACCTTGCCGAGGCTCATTTCCGATGCCGTACCGGAACGGCGACGGAATTCGAACCGGCCGAATATTCTGGTGAAGCACACCAGGAAGAATCCCGAAACGCCGACCCACAGCGGTGCCACCGCGAACCACATCGGGCTGCCGGGCGTCGGTGTCGCGAAGCCGAGTCCGACAATGGCGATTCCCGCCGTTATCACGAGCGCGGGCATGTGCCAGAGGTACAGGGTCATGAAGCGGGTTCCGCACCATTGCAGGAAGGCGGTGGCCACCGGGCGTCCGGCGAATCGCGTCAGGGCCGGCTTGAGCGTCAGCCAGAGTCCGAGCTGGCCGATCGTCAGCGACAACATCAGTGCGGTCGGAGGGCTCATGTTGGATACCGGGGCCCCGGGCATTCCGATCATGGACGCCGGGTAGGGCCCGAAGAACACGGCGGCCGCGGTGAGTCCGAAGCCGGCGGTGGCCAGACCCAACGATGCCCGCGCGTTCCGCATGCGCAGGCCGCCGTCGGCGTAGTGGAAGCCGAATTGGTGGGCCGTCAGCCAGACGAACAGGGCGTTCACGAAACCGATCGCGGGGCTGACCTCGAAGCGCAGCACATCGACGACCAGGGCGCAGGCCGCGAGTACGCCGATCACCCGCCATCCGTACCGCCGGTACCACCTGAACATCACCGGCGTGAGCGCGACCACGAGCACATAGACGGCGAGGAACCAGAGCAGCTGCCCGGCTATTTTGCCCGCCATCAGCACCGGTTGCTGAGGCACTCCCGCGCCGATCAACGCGTGAGGCAGCAGCAGCCACACGGCTGCCAGGGGTATGACCGGCACCAGAAGACGCGCGATTCTGCTCCGGAGCCAGGTGTGCACCGATTTCGCCGATCGGAACGAGAAGAAATTGGCGGCTCCGCCGGCGAAGAACACCATGGGCATGACCTGCGTCAGCCATGTGACGATCCACCAGCCGGGACTTGCGAGGGCATTCCCGGTGCTCAAATGCCCATTCTCATAGGCCAGTACGGGCATGAGCCAGTGCTGGGAAATCACGGCCAGCACACACAGTGCTCTGATGATGTCTATGAATGAATCGCGACCGCGACCGGGCGAATGAGCCTGCGTCTGCTGCATGCAATCATCGTGCAGTCAGCGGGCGATACGGGCAGTAATGCGGCCCCCCGAATTCATTGGGGTGCCAGCACCGCGCGCCGTGGTGGGGTTCTCCCCACCATGGCCCCGATCGTGTTCGTGCGGAACGGGCGGGTCCGAATCCTGCCGACCGGGGCACGTGCGATTCGGAGATCCAGAGAAGTTCCCGGCAAGGCCGGGCCGGCCGAGATCGGTGTCGCATTCTCCATGTCCGGGGCGGCAACCGGCCCTACGCTGGTTCGGTCCGACCGGGCAATTCCGTCAAATGGAGGATCATATGCGCGCACGCCTCGCCGCCGTCGTCGGAACGGTCGTCCTGGGCGCCGGGATGCTGGTCAACGCACCCGCCGCCCACGCGGCCGACCCCGTCAGCGAGTTCGACGTCACTGTCGGAAACACCTACACCAGAGGCACGATCACCTGGCACAACCGGTCGGTCACCGTGGCCGGCGAACAGAAGTCGGTCTCCTCGTCGAGCTGCCGGGGAACCACCGCCTTCACCCTCGATGCCGCCAACAAGCAGTTGGGCCTCAACTACACCTCCCGAACGTGCGGCGCCAGCGAGACGTTCACCCCGTTCACCGTGCCGGCGGACGTTCCTGGCGGAGCCGCAGTCGTACGGATCTGCCTCGACGACGGCGCGCTCCCGGCGACCTACTACAGCTGCAAGCGCTACGGGCGCCCGTCGAGCTGACCCGGGTCCTGAAGGACCTGGCTTGAGGGGGCCGCCCGGCAAGCTGTTGGGCGGCTTCCTCCGTCCAGGCACCCCTTCGAGGTCATCTCAGCCGGTGAGCCCCCGCGACGCCGAAGCGCCCGGAGCGCGGCCCCGTCACGATCGCCACGACCACCGCGAGGGCCGCGACCGCGCCGCCGAGCAGCATGACCGCCGACACGGACACGCGGTCGAGTACGGCTCCGCCCGCCAGGGCGCCGAGGGCGAAGGTCGCCTGGAAGGACGCGGTGAACAGGACGGACGCCGCTTCGGGCGCGTCGGACGCGGCCCTGGCGAACCAGGTCTGCGAGCAGACCGGCACCGCGCCGTAGGCGACACCCCAGACGACCAGCAGCGCGACGGCTCCGGCCTCCCACTTGCCCAGGACCGGGAGCAGCGCGGTCGCGGCGGCGATCAGTCCCGCGGCGAGGGAGACCGCGGCGCGCGGGTGGCGTGTCACGAGTGCGCCGCCGACGAAGTTGCCGACGATCCCGGCGGTTCCGTAGACCAGCAGGAACACCGTGATCAGGGCCGGACCGGCGTGCGTGACCTGTTCCAGGAAGGGGGTGACGTAGGTGTACGTCGCGAAGTGCGACAGAACGATGAGGAAGGTGAGGAGCAGGGCGAACCGGGTGCCGGGCCGGCCGAGCACGGCATGCAGCAGGCTCGCGCGGGTGACCTGTGCCGGCGGCAGGGCCGGAACCACCAGGAGCATCAGGGCCAGTACGCCCACGCTCAGCAGCCCCATGACCACGAACGCCGTCCGCCAGCCGGCCAGTCCGCCGATGAACGTACCGACGGGGACGCCGAGCACGGAGCCCAGCGGGACGGCCGAGAAGATCACCGCTGTCGCCCGGCCGACCGACGCCGGGCGGACCAGCCGGCCGGCCAGTCCGGCCGCGATGGACCAGAAGCCGCCGATGGTGATCCCGACCATCACCCGGGAGACCAGGACGAGGCGGTAGTCGGTCGCGGCGGCGATGAGGAAATCGGCCAGGGCCAGCAGGAGCACGAAGGCGCAGAGCATCAGGCGCCGGTCGACCCGTGCCGTCGCCATGGTGACCAAGGGGGCGGAGAGAGCCGCGAGGAGTCCGGGCATGGTCATCATCAGGCCCGCCGTGCCGTCCGAGACGGCGAAGTCGGACCCGATCGACGTGAGCAGGCCGATGGGCAGGATCTCGGTGGTGACGATCGAGAAGATGCCCAGCATCACGGAGACGACGGCGAGCCGGCCGCGCAAGTCGGTGCGGGGAGGAAGGCCGGTGTGTTCGGAAGGGGTGGTGGCCGCGGTCGTGGTCATGGCGGGTGCCGTCCTGTGCTCGGTGACGCGAGGGCTGTTCGCCCCAGTTCACAAGCGCCGGTGGACGGTGTCCGGCAGGTTCGCGACGTCGACGCCGCCGGCCGGGGTTGATGTCGCTTTTCCGCCGGAGGACCGGAAACGGCGAAGGGCCGTCGCTCCCGAGCGGGGGAGTGACGGCCCTTCACCGCGCGCCGCGAAGGCGCTTGTGAATCCGTGAACCCGGAGGTCGCGCCGAATCAGAGAACGCGGACCGCGCCCGACGGCGGGTCGTAGGAGAGCGGGCGCTGCACCACACCGGTGCTGGAGTTCTGCGCACCGACGAACTCGCCGCCGCCCACGTAGACCCCGACGTGGTACGCGCTGCCCGCGCCGCCCCAGTACAGGATGTCGCCCGGCTGGAGGTTGCTCAGCGAGACCTGGGTGCCGGCGGTGGACTGGGCCTGCGAGACGCGCGGCAGGTCGACACCGACCGAACGGAACGCGGCCTGGACGAGGCCGGAGCAGTCCCACGAGTTGGGGCCGGTGCCACCGGAGACGTACGCGTCGCCGACCTGGGCCTGCGCGAAGGCGACGACGGACGCTGCGGAGCCGGTCGCGCTCGACGAGGAGGAAGAGGAGGCCGTGGAGACGGCCGTGCCGGTGCTGGAGCCGGAGGTCGCGCTGAGCGTCGTACGGGCGGTGGAGCGGGAAGCGCGCTCGGCGGCCTCCGCCTTGGCCTTGGCGGCTGCCTCGGCCTTCTTCTTGGCCTCCGCCTTGCGGACCGCCTCGGCCTTGGCCTTCTTGGCGGTCTTGGCCGCGGTGGCGGCTGCGGCGTCCTCCTGGGCCTGCGTCTGCAGGTCCTGGGCGACCTGCTGCGTGGCCTGGGCGGACGCGGCGACGGCGGTGGAGAGCCCGGAGGTGATGGTGGGCATCTCGATGGTCTGGGTCACCGGCTCGGCCTGGGCCGGACCGGCAGCGCCTGCGACCGCGATGGTGCTGAGGACGCCACCGGCAACTCCGGCCCGCAGTGCCGTCTTCGAGGCGTTTCGGCGGGGCTTCCGGTGGCTGGGTATGTGAGCGGTGTGGGACATGAGTACTAGCGCTATCAGGGCCTCGGGGCTCCCATCAAGAAACGTGTGTTGCGACACAGTTACGTCCGGAATCTGTGAATCCGCTTTCCGCAGGCCCTTATTGACGCCGTAACGGGCAAAACAGGCATGCCTGATCACCGCTGTGATCACGGACTTTCGGCAATACGCCCGAATTGCCCGCCACTTACCATCCGTTCGCACCGATGGCCAAGCCCGCTTTTATTGGCGCCCGTGCGGAGTGACGCAGGTCACAGCGTGATCGCGCCATGGTGACGCCGTGGTCGCCATGTGGCTGCGGCGTGCCGGGTGTGGGTGCGCCCGGCGTCCGGGGTGTCGTCGGTTTCCGGCCGACGGCCGATTCGCCCCGCCCGTTCATCTCGCCCATTCCCCCTCTGCTCGTTCATCCCGAAGATCGTGAATGTGTGCACACGTCCACTTCGCTCCTCGGGACCCCTCGTCGGAGTGAGCCCAGAGTGGGACGGATCCTCATATCACGCTCAGGGTGTCCATTGCCAATTTGCTTCTTCGGGTATCTGATTGTTAGAGGAAAAAGCCTCTTGACCAGCACGGACGGCATCGGTTGTCACGTCTCGTGATCACTCGGCCGCTTTGCGTACGAAGATCACTGCTGAGGTGACTTCGTGACCCTTCGCCGGGTGGTGGAGATCACAAACTCGTTGTTGTAACCCGTGTCGCAGATCACAGGACGGCAGGCATAGGATGCGGGGCAGTCGGGCTTGTGAACTGCCTCACATGTGCACGATCTTGGTGGGGTGGTGAGCCGAATCGCCCGATGCGGTCCAACGGTCAAGGACGACTGGAAGGAGCGAGGAGCGTGAATGCCTACGCGCCCATCCTCGTGCTCGGCGCCCTCGGGGCAGGGTTTGCGATCTTCTCCGTGGTCATGGCCACGCTTATCGGCCCGAAGCGGTACAACCGAGCAAAGCTCGAAGCGTACGAGTGCGGTATCGAACCCACCCCCACTCCGGCCGGAGGCGGCCGCTTCCCCATCAAGTACTACCTGACGGCGATGCTCTTCATCGTCTTCGACATCGAGATCGTCTTCCTCTATCCCTGGGCGGTCACCTTCGACGCCCTGGGGATCTTCGGGCTCGTGGAGATGCTGCTCTTCGTGCTCACCGTCTTCGTCGCCTATGCGTATGTATGGCGTCGCGGCGGCCTGGAATGGGACTGAGGGGCTGAGGGGCACACCATGGGACTCGAAGAGAAGCTGCCCAGCGGCTTCGTGCTGACCACTGTCGAGCAGGCCGCCGGCTGGGTGCGGAAGTCCTCCGTCTTCCCGGCCACCTTCGGCCTCGCCTGCTGCGCCATCGAGATGATGACGACCGGGGCCGGGCGCTACGACCTGGCCCGTTTCGGGATGGAGGTCTTCCGCGGATCGCCGCGGCAAGCGGATCTGATGATCGTGGCAGGACGGGTCAGCCAGAAGATGGCTCCCGTCCTGCGGCAGGTCTACGACCAGATGCCCAACCCCAAGTGGGTGATCTCCATGGGGGTTTGCGCATCATCGGGCGGAATGTTCAACAATTACGCCATTGTTCAGGGTGTTGATCATATTGTGCCGGTTGACATCTATTTGCCCGGCTGTCCGCCGCGGCCCGAGATGCTGATGGACGCGATCCTCAAGCTCCACCAGAAGATCCAGACCTCCAAGCTCGGGGTCAACGCGGAGGAGGCCGCCCGCGAGGCGGAGGACGCGGCACTCAAGGCGCTGCCCCTGATCGAGATGAAGGGGCTGCTGCGGTGAGCGAGAGCCAGAACCACGACGAGAAGAACCACAACGGCGTGCCCGCCCCGCGCGATGACGCCGGGATCATCGGCGTACGCAAGGGCATGTTCGGCGCCAACAACGGCGGCGACACCTCCGGCTACGGCGGCCTCGTCCGCACCGTGACCCTGCCGGGCGCCACGTCCCGTCCGTACGGCGGCTGGTTCGACGAGGTCGCCGACGAGCTCGAAGGGGCCCTGGAGGAGCAGGACCTGCTTCCCGGGAACGCCATCGAGAAGACCGTCGTCGACCGCGGCGAGTTCACCTTCCACATCGCCCGCGAGCACCTTGTCCAGGTCGCCCGGACCCTGCGCGACGACCCGGCGCTGCGCTTCGAGCTCTGTACGGGGGTGAGCGGTGTCCACTTCCTCGGCGACAAGGGCCGCGAGCTGCACGCCGTCTACCACCTGCGCTCGCTCACGCACGGCCGGCTGATCCGCCTGGAGGTGTCGGTCCCGGACAGCGATCCGCACATCCCGTCCCTCGTCGAGGTCTATCCGACCAACGACTGGCACGAGCGTGAGGCATACGACTTCTTCGGGCTCGTCTTCGATGGGCATCCCGCCCTCACCCGGATCATGATGCCGGACGACTGGCAGGGCTTCCCGCAGCGCAAGGACTATCCGCTCGGCGGCATCGCCGTCGAGTACAAGGGCGCCCAGATCCCGGCTCCGGACCAGCGGAGGTCGTACTCCTGATGTCTACTCCCCATGCAACACCTCGGGCGACGACCGAGGGGACTGTATATACAGTCACCGGCGGCGACTGGGACGAGGTCGTCGAGTCGGCGGTCAAGTCCGACGACGAGCGCATCATCGTCAACATGGGCCCCCAGCACCCGTCCACGCACGGGGTGCTGCGGCTGATCCTGGAGATCGACGGCGAGACCGTCACCGAGGCCCGCTGCGGCATCGGCTACCTCCACACCGGCATCGAGAAGAACCTCGAATTCCGGAACTGGACCCAGGGCACCACCTTCGTGACGCGTATGGATTACCTGACGCCGTTCTTCAACGAGGCGGCGTACTGCCTGGGCGTCGAGAAACTCCTCGGCATCGAGGACCAGATCCCCGACCGGGCCACCGTCCTGCGCGTGCTCCTGATGGAGCTCAACCGGATCTCCTCGCACCTGGTGTGCATCGCCACCGGCGGCATGGAGCTCGGCGCCACCACGATCATGATCTACGGCTTCCGCGATCGTGAACTCGTTCTCGACCTCTTCGAGCTGATCACCGGCCTGCGCATGAACCACGCGTTCATCCGCCCCGGCGGACTCGCCCAGGACCTGCCGCCCGGCGCGATCGACCAGCTGCGCGAGTTCGTGAAGACCATGAAGAAGAACCTGCCGGAGTACGACAAGCTCGCCACCGGCAACCCCATCTTCAAGGCCCGTATGCAGGATGTCGGCTATCTCGACCTGACCGGCTGCATGGCACTCGGCGCCACCGGCCCGATCCTGCGCTCCGCCGGGCTCCCGCACGACCTGCGCAAGACCGAGCCCTACTGCGGGTACGAGAACTACGAGTTCGACGTCCCCACCGCCGACACCTGCGACGCCTACGGCCGCTTCCTCATCCGCCTGGAGGAGATGCGCCAGTCGCTGCGGATCGTCGAGCAGTGCATCGACCGGCTCGCCCCCGGTCCCGTGATGGTCGCCGACAAGAAGATCGCCTGGCCGGCCCAGCTCGCACTCGGTCCGGACGGGCTCGGCAACTCGCTCGACCACATCAAGAAGATCATGGGCACCTCCATGGAGGCCCTGATCCACCACTTCAAGCTGGTGACCGAGGGCTTCCGGGTCCCGGCCGGACAGGTGTACACCGCGGTCGAGTCACCCAAGGGCGAACTCGGCGTGCACGTCGTCTCGGACGGCGGCACCCGCCCCTACCGGGTCCACTTCCGCGACCCGTCCTTCACCAACCTTCAGGCCATGGCGGCGATGTGTGAGGGCGGCCAGGTCGCCGACGTCATCGTCGCCGTCGCGTCCATCGACCCCGTGATGGGAGGCGTCGACCGGTGACCGAAGCACGTCAGGAAGTCAGTCTGGGGATGCCGCAGCTCCCCGCCCCCGCCTACCCGGCCGAGGTGCGCGCCAGGCTCGAAGCGGACGCGAAGGAGGTGATCGCCCGCTACCCCGGCAGCCGCTCCGCCCTGCTGCCGCTGCTGCACCTGGTGCAGTCCGAGGAGGGATACGTCTCCCGCACGGGCATGGCGTTCTGCGCCGAGCTGCTCGGCCTCACCACCGCCGAGGTCACCGCGGTCGCCACCTTCTACACGATGTACCGGCGCAGGCCGAGCGGTGACTACCAGGTCGGTGTCTGCACCAACACCCTGTGCGCCGTGATGGGCGGCGACGCCATCTTCGACCGGCTCAAGGAGCACCTCGGCGTCGGCAACGACGAGACGACCGAGGACGGGAAGATCACCCTCGAACACATCGAGTGCAACGCGGCCTGCGACTTCGCCCCCGTGGTGATGGTCAACTGGGAGTTCTTCGACAACCAGACGCCCGAGAGCGCGACCCGCCTGGTCGACGACCTGATCGCCGGGCGCACCGTCGAACCCACCCGCGGCGCCCCGCTCTGCTCCTACAAGGAGACCGCCCGGATCCTGGCCGGCTTCCCCGACGAGCGCCCCGGTGCCGTCGAAGCCTCCGGCGGCGCGGGCCCCGCCTCGCTGATCGGTCTCCGGCTCGCCAGGGGCGAGGAGCCGCCCCCGAGGGTCGTCGCCCCGCGGGGCGAGTCGGGGCACGCCGATACCCCGCAGGACCCGAACCACCCGGCCGGCCCGACCGCCGAGGAGGGGGAGTGATGACGTTGACGACCGAGATCAACGACAACGGAAGCGGCAACGGTAGCGGGGGCAACCCCGAGAAGCTGCTCGCCCCCGTCCTCTCCGCCTTCTGGGACGAGCCGGAATCCTGGACCCTGGAGACCTACCGGCGCCACGAGGGATACGAGGGACTGCGCAAGGCCCTCGCCATGGCACCGGACGACCTCATCGCGTACGTCAAGGACTCCGGTCTGCGCGGCCGCGGCGGCGCGGGCTTCCCCACCGGGATGAAGTGGCAGTTCATCCCGCAGGGCGACGGCAAACCGCACTATCTGGTGGTCAACGCCGACGAATCGGAACCGGGCACCTGCAAGGACATCCCGCTCCTGTTCGCCAACCCGCACAGCCTCATCGAGGGCATCGTGATCGCCTGTTACGCGATCCGTTCGTCGCACGCGTTCATCTACTTGCGCGGTGAGGTCGTCCCCGTGCTGCGACGTCTGCACGAGGCCGTACGAGAGGCGTACGAGGCGGGTTATCTGGGGACGAACGTCCTGGGCTCAGGGCTCGATCTGGAACTCACGGTGCACGCCGGTGCCGGCGCGTACATCTGTGGTGAGGAAACCGCGCTGCTCGACTCTCTCGAAGGACGGCGTGGCCAGCCCCGGCTGCGACCTCCCTTCCCCGCGGTCGCCGGTCTGTACGCCTGCCCCACTGTGGTGAACAACGTCGAGTCCATCGCCTCGGTTCCCGCGATCCTGAACCGGGGCAAGGACTGGTTCAAGTCGATGGGCAGCGAGAAGTCCCCCGGCTTCACGCTGTACTCGCTCAGCGGGCATGTCGCGGGCCCCGGCCAGTACGAGGCACCGCTCGGCATCACGCTGCGCCAGCTGCTCGACATGAGCGGCGGCATGCGCCCCGGCCACCGGCTGAAGTTCTGGACCCCGGGCGGCTCGTCCACCCCGATGTTCACCGACGAACACCTCGACGTACCCCTCGACTACGAGGGCGTCGGCGCCGCCGGCTCCATGCTCGGGACCAAGGCGCTCCAGTGCTTCGACGAGACGACCTGCGTCGTGCGGGCCGTCACCCGCTGGACCGAGTTCTACGCCCACGAGTCCTGCGGCAAGTGCACGCCCTGCCGCGAAGGCACCTACTGGCTGGTCCAGTTGCTCCGCGACATCGAGGCCGGCAAGGGACAGATGGCCGACCTCGACAAGCTGAACGACATCGCCGACAACATCAACGGCAAGTCCTTCTGCGCCCTCGGCGACGGCGCAGCCTCGCCGATCTTCTCCTCGCTGAAGTACTTCCGCGAGGAGTACGAGCAGCACATCACGGGCAAGGGCTGCCCCTTCGATCCCGCCAGGTCGACCGTCTGGGCCGACGACAAGAACGCTCACCAGGGGGTGAACGCATGACAGTCACCACGAGTGCGCCCTCCGGGGGCGGCGAGGCGGCCATCCCGCCCGAGGACCTGGTCACGCTGACCATCGACGGCATCGAGATCAGCGTGCCCAAGGGCACCCTGGTCATCCGGGCCGCCGAACTCCTCGGCATCGAGATCCCGCGCTTCTGCGACCACCCGCTCCTCGACCCGGCCGGCGCCTGCCGCCAGTGCATCGTCGAGGTCGAGGGCCAGCGCAAGCCGATGGCGTCCTGCACCATCACCTGCACCGACGGCATGGTGGTGAAGTCGCAGCTCACCTCGCCGGTCGCCGACAAGGCCCAGAAGGGTGTGATGGAGCTGCTGCTCATCAACCACCCGCTGGACTGCCCGGTCTGCGACAAGGGCGGCGAGTGCCCGCTGCAGAACCAGGCGATGTCGCACGGCGAGGCGGACTCCCGCTTCGACGGCAAGAAGCGGACGTACGAGAAGCCCGTCCCGATCTCCACCCAGGTGCTGCTGGACCGCGAGCGGTGCGTGCTCTGCGCGCGCTGCACCCGGTTCTCCAACCAGGTGGCGGGCGACCCGATGATCGAGCTGATCGAGCGCGGCGCGCTCCAGCAGGTCGGTACCGGCGAGGGCGACCCGTTCGAGTCGTACTTCTCCGGGAACACCATCCAGATCTGCCCGGTCGGGGCGCTGACCTCGGCGGCGTACCGGTTCCGCTCCCGCCCCTTCGACCTGGTGTCCTCGCCGTCGGTCTGCGAGCACTGCGCGGGTGGCTGCGCGACCCGCACCGACCACCGGCGCGGCAAGGTCATGCGGCGGCTCGCCGCCAACGACCCCGAGGTCAACGAGGAGTGGGTCTGCGACAAGGGCCGCTTCGGCTTCCGCTACGCGCAGCAGCGGGACCGGCTCACCACTCCGCTGGTACGCAACGCGGACGGCGTCCTGGAACCGGCGAGCTGGCCCGAGGCGCTGGCCGCCGCGGCCGCCGGTCTGTCCGCCGCACGCGGCAGGGCGGGTGTCCTCACGGGCGGCCGGCTGACCGTCGAGGACGCCTACGCGTACAGCAAGTTCGCCCGGATCGCGCTGGACACGAACGACATCGACTTCCGGGCCCGGGTCCACAGCGGCGAGGAGGCCGACTTCCTGGCCGCCCGCGTCGCCGGGCGCGGCCGGGACCTGGACGGCGCGGGGGTCACGTACACCTCGCTGGAGAAGGCCCCGACGGTGCTGCTGGTCGGCTTCGAGTCGGAGGAGGAGGCGCCCGGCGTCTTCCTGCGGCTGCGCAAGGCCAACCGCAAGCACGGACAGCGCACCTACGCCATCGCCTCGCACGCCACCCGCGGCCTGGAGAAGGCAGGCGGCACGCTGCTTCCCGCCGCACCCGGCACCGAGACCGAGTGGCTGGACGCGATCGCGGGCGGCGTCGGACTCGACGGCGACGGAGCCGCGGCGGCCTCGGCGTTGCGCGGGCCGTCCGCGTACTTCACGTCGAACTGGGTGGCCCGGACCGTCGCGTCCTTCA
>NZ_JBEXPH010000162.1:0-19260 GCF_040611955.1 Streptomyces sp. NPDC006510
CACCCGGACAGAATGACGCCCACGCGCCGTCCACCACAGCACCCGGACGGCGCGTCACATCACAACAGGGCAAAGGTTGCCTGATGCGGCACTAGGTGTCTGACGCGACGACTGCAGGGAGAGGACCGCGGCAGCGAGTATCACGACCGAAAACAGAGCCAGGAACACTGCGCCGGCCGGTTCATCGGCCAGAGGCCAGCGTCACCTCGCGCAGGTCCTAGCGGTCGTCCTCGACGCTTTCGAGGATCCTCACTCACTCCTGCAGCTGGACACGTTCGCCGAGACAGTTGCCGCCGCCGATTACGCCCCACAAGGTGGCCGCGTACCTCTACCAACTGGCCCCGTTCCACCCGGCCTGGACTTCGGTCATCGGGCAGTTGACTCAACTTCGCGGCCCCCCGAGTGACGAGCCGGCCGGCATGTAGCCGTTCCAGGTCCAGCTCGGACCAGTGTGACCCAGGGTCGTCGCTTCGCCGCCGCGGTCTGCCCGGAGGCGCCGGTCCGGCTTCGTCCCTGCCACCGTCAATTCGGTGAAGGCCATAAACCCGTTCGGGGAACAGGGAAGCGTTTCTGCTGATGAGGATGGAGCATGCCCGGCTGGAATGTGACACGGTCTGCGGTCATGAGGATGATCAGCGTCATGGTCGCGGCAGTTACCGGTTTAGCGCTCGTTGGCGGGTCTGTGACCAACGCGTCAGCGGGGCCTTACTGGAACAAGAAGACGAAGTGCGAGCAGACCGATCCCGAGGGGCGGGTGATTCCCACTCGGTACGGCAACGGTGATCTCGGCTGGAATCACTTCTCGGGCAAGCACAACATCAAGAAGTGCCGGGTCATCAACGCGGCTCTCGCCGGGAAGGTCGACAAGAAGAGCGGGGGGCGCCTGGAGTACTACGGTGTCGCCCGCCACCAGACCCGGCTGGTCGACATCGTGGTCATCGTGCAATACGCCCGTCGTACTGCCGACGGCGAGTACGACGCGGGCAAGGGCAAGAAGATCGGCGTGATCACGGCCTACTGCAAGGGCGTCAACAAGTGTCCCAGCTGGGTCAACGAGTGAGCGGGCTGTGCGAGGAATCGGTCGAGCAGCAGGCGTACATCACGCGCTTCCTCCTCGACTACACGGCGGTGCCTCTCCTCGGCCAGACCTTCCTGCGCGGGATGCTACCGACGCGGGATGCAGTCCGGATCGTGGCCGGCGCCGCCGACGCCGTGGCACCGAACACACTGGTCGCCTACGAGATCCCGCTGGTGGACGACGATGACGAGCCGGCCACCGCGCCTATGGCACTGGGGTGGGCACGAACGCTCGTGTCCAGTAACCCCGCGTACTCGGATGCGTCCGTGATGGGTATGCCCCTGATCCGGGTGGACACCTCCGCCGTCGAGCCCGCTCCACCGGCACGCACGGACCAGGTACTGCGCATCCTGCGGACACTGGCCTGGCCGGACATCGAGACACCGCCGAGCCCTGCTCTGTGTGGCTTCCTCCTCACCGGGCAGGACAGCGTGCGCCTGTACGTCGCGGTCGAGGAAGTCGGCGTCATTGCGGCCGATGTACGTCTCACCGGCGCGCTGACCGCCCTTCTCGCTGCACTCCCGACACTCGTGCGCGAGGAGGAACGCTGGACGACCGACGAGACCGACCCGCATTGCGTCCACACAATCGACCTCACCACGTGGTGAGAACCAGTGGGCAGCGCGGCCACAACGGCCGCAGGAGGACACCCCACATGAGCACCATTGACTCGGCGCGCCGCCACCTCTTGTCGAGGCCCGACGTCAAGCTGCAAAAACGCCTGATGGGCGGACGCGCCGGCATCCCACTTCTCCGCCACCGCGTCGTCCTGATCGCCCACCTCCGCCGCTGCTACGCGGACCGGCCGACCCTCACACCGGGATGATCTCCGGCTACGAAAATCTTGCCAGAGTCACATAGGCGAGTACGCCGACAACTGGCTTCGAGTTTGGTGCCGTCCAGGGCGACGCGGCCCATTTTGACCATGCCGAGCTTGGTCGCGAGGTGCAGGGACGGCGTGAACAGGTCGGCGAGGGCTTCCAGGTGGCGGCGGAACCGGGAGATGGAGCGGAAGTCGGGGGCCTGGCCGGCGGCCAGGAACCGGAAGGCGATGTCGTCGGCCAGGCGGCGCTTGATTGCCCGTGAGGAGCGGACGCCAGTGGTGTAGCCGTAGATCAGCAGGCGCAACATCAGCCGGGGGTCGTAGGGCGGGTAGCCGCGCTTTTCGGTGTAGTCGGCCAGGACCGGTCCCAGATCGAGCACCTCGTCGACCAACTCGGCGACGAACCGTGCCAGATGGTCCTGGGGTAGCCAGTCGTCCAGCGATGGGGGCAGCAGCAGGACCTGGTGCGGGCCGAACGCCCGAAACGTCTTGTCCGCCCCCGCCGGACGGCCCTGCGGCTGCTTCTTCTCGACCCGCTCGACCTCGAACAGCCCATCCCTACCATGCATACCGCCATCATTACGCATGAATGATCACGAACCGCAAGCGGGTCGCCGGTTACTGGGACACGCTCCTAGCGGCTGCCAGCACCGTTACGCGCTGCCCCCGTTGGGACGACGAGGGTCGCTGAGCCGTCCTCGTCCACGGTCAGGACGAGGCCGTCAGAGCTGTGCTCGTTGCTCGACCACCTGAGTGTGGCCAGGTTACGGCGCTGCAATGGCTATGCGGGTGGGTGCTCCTCCTGGACTACGACGGTCAGGAAGGCTGTCAGCGCCGCAGCAGGGAATGACAGCACCGCACCACCGGGAATTTTGCTGTCCCGGACCCAGATCTGGCCAGGTCGGGCCAAGGCAAACTCGACACAGTTTCCGGACCCGCCGCTGTATGAGGACTTGCGCCACCGGACGCCGTCGCCGCTGCAAGGGGTACCTGTGGTGACGGTCTTGCTGGGGTTCACTGTTGAAGCTCCTCCATCGCTGTTCTGAGACGATTCTGGGTCTCGGTGGGTGTGAGCGCCCGCTGCCACAGCCAGTCGAATGCGTTGTGGTAGCGGGAGACTTCGTCCTCGTCCTGCGGGTAGACGGAGCGGCTCATGAGTTCTGCGCACGCAACATCCCGGACCGCGTGCGAGGGGAACTTCATGATCACAAAGCCGCCCGTGAGTCCTGGGTGGAGGCCGACGGACTTGAGGCTCATCCGAAGCGTAATTCGAGGATGGTCGGCCGCGTCGATGAGGTGTTGAAACTGACGGTTCATGACAGCCGGCCCGGCTGCGGGAGGCTCGACCGCCCGCTCGTCCACGAGAATTGTCAGCCGAGGTCCGTCGCCCTGGTCCGAGGGGGCGGCCAGGATGCGCCGCTGGCGTGCGGCCCGGATCTCAGCGAACCGCCGGACCTGGGCTTCGGTCAGATCCGGACGCAGTGCAGGTACGACGGCGCTGGCGTACTCGGGAGTCTGAAGAATGCCCGGAATCACCAGCGGTTCGTAGTTCCTGATCTCGCTGGCCACCGCTTCCAGGCCAAGGTAGTTGTCGAAGGCCGTCGGGCTGAGTACGTCGTTGTGCCTCTTCCACCACTGCGGCTTTCGCCTCAGTGACGCGTCAAGACGGATGAGCTCAAGAATCTCGTTCCGTACTCCTTCGCCGGTGACGTTGTAGCAGTCCAGGAGGCGCTCGGCGGTGGGCTGAGTGATTCCTCGGGTACCGCCCTCGACTCTGCTCAGCCCGCCCTTGTCCAGGACGCCGGCCTTGGTCACGGCCTCGCTCTGGCGCAGCCCGGCTTCAACCCGTAGTTGGGCCAGCAGGGCACCCAGTTGAGACCTGACCATGGAGGTCGGGGGCACTTTAGTCGACATGCCGACAGTGTGCCGTCGCTAGCCTCGTATCACAACCAAAAGTGCGAGCAATTTTGCTCAGCTAGTTGTCAAGCACAGTTGATTAGGAGCATCCTAGCCAGGTCACAGTGCGTGCAGAAGCTGTCGCCTGTCGTGGCTGTCGCTGTCTCGGTTGGCTTGTCCCAGGAGGACTGTCGTCTTGACCCGCCCAACACTGTTCCGGGTACTCCTTGAGGAGCAGCGCTGGGATAGCTGGGCTGTCTTCTCCGCGCACTTCGCGCGAGCGGCCCACGAAGTGGCGCTTGTGACAGGTACTGGCCGACCGGTTGGGGCCGCGGTTGCCCGGCGTACTTTCGACCGGTGGATGGCCGGCGAACTGGAGGTGCTCCCCCGGCGCGAGACCCAGATGGTCCTGGAGCATCTTCTCGGGTTCGCGTGCATCAGGCTCTTCGGCATGGTCCCTGATGCCTTCAGTACTGAGAAAGCTGCAGAGAATGGCGGGCCCGCACGACTGATCCGCCGACGTCCCGGAGGTACAGGCCATGCGGCCGACGTTGTTCCGTCAGATGGTGCAGGAGCGGCGCTGGACCACGAGCGAGACGTTCAGCACCCACTTTGCGAAGGCGGGGCGGGAACTGGCTGAACAAACTGGGAACCGCCGCCTCGGGGAGATCTCTGTCCCCCGTCGCACCTTTGACCGGTGGATGGCCGGCGAAGTGCGGAGCCTGCCCCAGCGCGACACCCGCAGAATCCTGGAGCACCTCTTCCAGCAACCCGTAGCGAAGCTGTTCCACACCTCGGACAGCAAGATGCTGATGGCGGCCGTGCCCTTGCCAGCGGTTCGGCAGAGCTCGCGGCCCCTTGCTTCCCCCCAGACAGGCATGTTCGACGACCCGTTGTCAGTCGCTGCCCAGACTGAGTCGCTGACCCGGTCCAGTGTGGATGCGGCGTTATTGGAACACTTCCGTGGGCAATTGCAGGGGATCGTGGACCGCTACGAGACCCGTGGCCCTCAGGCGCTCGCCGGTGAGGCTCGAATGATCCGAAGTACGCTCCACACTCTGCTGAGCGGGCAACATCTACCGGCGGTCCGGGCCGAGTTGTTCGGGCTGACCAGCCGTGCTGCGGGCCTCTTGGCCTACATGGCCGTCAACGCCGGATCAGGGCCCACCGTAGCGGAGGCATATTGCACGGAGGCCGAGGTCCTTGCGAAGCACATCGGCGATACACAGCTGCAGATGTGGGCTGCTGGCACCCGGTCGCTCAGCCTCTACTACCAGCGTCGATACTCCGAAGCCGACGCTGCGGCGGCAGCCGGCATCGAAATGGCGCCGACCAGCCATCAAGCCATCCGGCTCTTGGCCAACGGACGAGCACGTGCTCTGGCCCGTCTAGGCGACCGAAGGGGCGCGGAGCGAGCCATCGGCAAAGCCCTGGACCTTTCCGACAGGCTGGCCGGCCTTCCATCCGGGATCACTTCATGCATCTCCTTCGCGCCCTACAGCCCGGCCCGCACTCTGGCCAACGTGATAACCGCTCGGCTGTCCCTCGATGACACAGCCGAGGTTCTGTCCTGTGCAGAACTGATTGACAGCCTGATCGAGAACTCCGATTCCGAGTGGAGCCGCGCCCTGGTTCGTCTCGATGTCGCCACGGCCCTTCTCCAGCACAAACAGCCGGAGGTGGAACACGCCATGGCTCTAGGGCAGAGTGCGCTTCACGCAGGAACCACCACGCCCATCGCTTCCGTGTGGCAAAGGGCAAATGAACTGTACGAGCGTGCGAGGCCTTGGCACGCTGAGGCTGACGTAAGCCAGTATGCCGAGGACCTGAGGAACTGGCGCTCACACCCTCAAGCCAAACCGATCGTCAGTGGCCCGGGCCCGGAGCTCGCGCCACAGCAGTAAGGAGAGTCGTGACGCCCGAACTGGATGTCCATCCTTCGGCGTTCCCGCTGCACCCGCCCTCCGACCTTGTCGACCCAGGGTTGCTCGTCGATCACGACTGGCATGCGTTCACTGCGGTCGAGCAGATGACGAACCACTGGGAGCGTCCCGGATGGGGCGAGGGGCAACGCGCTTATTACTGGATGCTCACGTTTCCCGAGGCTCTCCACCTGCTTGACCGTACAAGGCACTGTCAGAACGAACTCGCGCACCTGAGCATGGACCCCGTTCCTGCGGACGGACTGCACGTGACGTTGACCCGCGTCGGCAGCACTGACAGGGTGTCGAACCAGCAGCTGCAACTTCTCGCGGAACTGGCCGAGCAGCTGCCTGAGGAAAGCTTCCGAATCGCCGCTCATCCCCTTGCTGGTTCACGCGGGGCTGTACGCTTCACCCTCACCCCTTGGTTGCCGCTTGTCCGTCTGCATGCCGCCCTCTGCGCGATCGGCCGTCAAGCCGGAGTACCCGGCGGCAAGCCCACCGTTGCCTTCCGGCCCCACCTGGGCATCCAATACAACAACCGGGAACGACCCGCCGCGCCCGTTGTCGAGAGCGTCGCTCGGCTGCGAACCCTCGCCCCCGTGTCTCTGGAGATCAACCGTGTGGATCTCGTCGAGCTCTGGCGCACCACCAGCTCCTCACCGGCCTACCGTTGGCGCGTCGTACGGAGCGTTGCTCTGCGTGCCCGGTCCGGGCACGATGCTTCCCTTCCAGGCGGGCTGGACTGACGGGGGAATCGGATGACGTTGTTCCGCCGGATGGTGCAGGAGCGGTGCTGGACCACGAGCAAGACGGTCAGCAGCCACTTCGCATAGGCGGGACAGGAGTTGGCCGGGCAAACCGGGGACCGCTGCCTCGCTGATGTCTCCATCGCTCGTCGTACTTCGACCCGTGGATGGCCAGCGAAGTGCGGAGCCTGCCCCCAGCGCGACACCGGCAGAGTCCTGGAGCACATCTTCCAGCAACCCGTATCGCTGCCGTTCGATACCCCCTGCGAGTGAGCGCCCATGTACGGAAACATCGGCGACGGCCAGACGCGCTGGTTCACAGGCTTGCCCGTATCGGAACCGAGGCAAAGGGGAGTCCATACCCCGAACTCACTTCTCCTCCCCCAGGAAGGCGAAGACCTGAACTGATGTCACCTACCCCCGGCAACCAGCGCCGCCCCCTGCGACGGCTCTGTTGGGGTGCGGTGTCATGCCTGCAGTTCCTTGGTGGGCGAGCGTGTCACTTTCTCGTGGAGGCGAGTCCGGAAGTCGGCATAGGCGTCGTCGACGGCCCCGAGCTCCTCTGGCGTGAGCGGGAGCCCCAGGCAGCGGTAGCTCTCCTCGACCTGCTGCTCGTTGTCGAAGCCGACAACGACCACGCACTGTTCCCCGCGTTGCAAGGAAGAGCGGAGGGCCAGCTGGGTCAGAGCGCCTGGAGCGTCGCCGGAGTGGCCGCGAAGCCCCTGGAGTCCCTCATCGGCCTGTTTCATGTGTGGAGGTATGAGTCGTGGGTGCCTCGGGGAGAGCTCTGCCCGCGACGACGCCTTCCCCATAAGAAGACCATGGGCCAGCGGGGCTGCCAGCACCAGGCCGACGCCGTGCCTGGCAGTGAAGGTGAACAAGTCATCCCCTTCGATGGAAACGGCTGGGGTGAAGGCGTTGAATCGCGTCCAGACCACATCGGGCTTGATCAGTCGGAACAGATACAGGAACCGTTCAACCTCTGCCGCCCATTCCTCGGGGGATGCGACGTAGTTGACAAACGGCCCGCGCATACCAATCGCCTTGATGGACTCCACTTCACGGAGCGTGCGCATCACGTCGATGGCGTTGCCCAAGTACCGGTCATCGGGCCCGAAATCAAAGCTGTCCAACGTGTACAGGTGGAGTTGCTCGGCATAGAGGTTTTCCAGCGACTGCTCGAGTTGGTGGTGGATGTGCCGGCCCGCATACGGGTGCTCAGCACTGCCACGCAACTGCCCTACTTTGCTGCTCAGTTGGAGGGGCAGTTTCGGATGCCGACGCAGAAACTGGCCGATGGCCCGTTCCGTGTGCCCGTAGTCATAGGAGTCGGAGGTGTCGAAGAGCGTCGCCCCCCGCTCAACCGCGCGGCTAAGGCCCCCCAGGAACTGATTGATGTGTTCCGACTTGTCGTGCGGCGCGCGGCCAGTGGACATGTTGCAGTGGAGGCCGACCGGGTTGGTGACGATGCCCCGGCACAGGTGGCGGACGCCAAGATCGGAATCGCTCACGCACTGCTCCCGCGCAAGTAGAGGGCTGCAGTCACAACTTTACCGGCCGGGACAAGCTCGACACCCCATGCATTGGCGAACGCAGAGATCAAGAACAGACCTTGTCCGCCTTCAGGTAGGTCGAGCCTGTTGATGGCATCGGCCTCCCCCTCGTTCAGGTCGGCCAAGCGGCTGACAGGAACTGCTGGAATGGCAGTGGTATCGGTTCCGCAGTCGACGACACCCACGGTGACACCCTCCTCGTAGAGGTCGAGGGTGAAGGACACCGGCCCGCCCGCGTGCCGGATCGCGTTGGTGAGTAGTTCGGTGGCGACCAGAACTGTGTCGTCGATCCGTCCCTGGTCAGAGCGGTCTTTCATCAGCCAGCGAACCGTCTCGCGGGCCCACGCTAGAGGTTCACTCCTGGCCTTGAGAGTGAAGGCGTGATGGTCAACCAGTTGCCCCAATTTCCGGCCCCGGATGAATTCGGCTGTTGTCGACGGCACCTTCGTCTCCTTGTTCTTCGAGACGCCGTGTGGCGTGGGCCGGGAAATCGACCCGCTGCTAACCCTCCCCGACAGAGGCAGGGCAGCGGTACGCCAAACCTTGGCCATGTTGTGGCCATATCGGCTGCTGTGATCTCGGCCCGGCCGGTCTGGGGGCCGGAATCACCCATCAGTGGCTCCTTGCACGCCCCCGTATGGACAGCAACAGGTCTCACCGGGGAACGCTCCGCCCCACACGCTGTTCACCACTGCCGATGTGGGCGTGCAGCCGCCGATTCACCGGCAAACCCTGCCCAGTACTTCTCCGACCATGCCCGGAGCCCCGACTCGGAACTCGATTACAGAATGAGTCCCGCAACGAGAAAAGCATCACGAAGGACACAAAAAGTGCCCTTGCGAGTACAACTCAACAAGCATTGTCAAGCACTTCAATGAAGATGGCCACGTTATGGCCACGCTCCCCGCATACCGCCAGGGAGCGCGTGGGGCGCTACCCGATCGACCCTTTTCTCCGCTCTTGTGACCCCTGAAATGAACGCAGGGACACGGAGGTTCGCTGCCGGCTGCCCTCGACATGGCCACAACGTGGCCAAGGTTTGGCGTATCGCTTTCGCGGCGGGGAGATCAGGCTTGGTTTCAGACGAGATCCACTCCCGAACCACCTACCACCGTTCCCCGACGGTTACGGCCCCTTCGCCGGACCCCGTGGCCTTCCTTCCGTCATTCCCGCTGCTTCTCCAGCGGCTTCCGCTCACAACCTGCCGCGCCTTTCGATGGTGAAGGCCTTGACCGGAGTCCCCATGCACCCCTTTCCGAGCACGAGCCTGCCCTGGCATATCGCCACTGCCGAGCAGCCCCGACCGGCGGTGTTGCCGTCCCGCCACGAAATCGTCCGTACAAGTGCAGGGATCGGGCTGCCCGCGGTCGAGAGGCTGCGGATGGAGGGGGAGCCCGTGGGCCCGATCCTCTACTGCAGGCCGCACGGCGTCCTGCTGATTCCGGTCGAGGCCGGCACTGCCGGAACCTGGGGCGCTCGGCACTCACCGTGCCTCTCGCAAGGGCAGTGGTGGTGCGTGGACCCAGGGCAGTCTTCTTCCCGCATGCAGTGCACAGCTCGTCTCTGGCTCCTCCCGTCCCGCAACTCTTCTGACTATGCACCGGTGACCGCAGCCTCAGCGCTGCACGACGGTCTGTGCCGCTCGCGTTCCCCGAAGGCCGCGGCCGCGCTCTGGTCCGTCTTTGACGGGGGCCGTCCCCTTGAGGTGACCTGTGCCTGAGCATGTGTTCCGCCCGAGGCCGGCTTCAGGGCGCCGCCGCCGGACCGCGAGCGGAGCCGGTAAAGCGCTGCACTCCGGGAATGGGTCCTATCTTCCTTCCGCGGCCACGTCCAGTGCTCTGGCCGCTGCTGTGGTGGGCTGCGCGTGGGCGGCTGACGGTCTCGGTCTGCTGCCGATGCCGGTCGCCGTGGCGGCCGGGGCTTCGGCGGCGAGCGCCGCGACGTGGCGTGGGTACCTTCGTTCGCGCAGTGCCCGCGATGCGTTCGCACGTACCGAGTCACAGCGTGTCCAGGCCGAACAGCGCCTGAAGGAGGCCCAGGATGGGATGACCCGGGCCGAGCAGGCCCTGCAGGAGATCTCCGGACTGATCGGCCTGGGCCGACAGAACATCGCCTGGGCGGCATCGGAGGTGGAGCAAGGACGCGTCCACGTCCGTCACACCCCTGCGATGCTGCCCCAGCCGACCGGCAACCTGTGCACCGATGTCCTCGCGGCGCTGGAGCACGGCCAGACCGAGGCATGGCAGGCAGTGATTGCAGCGGCCGCCCACCAGCACCATCTGCTGAACCAGGAAGCGGAGCTGGCCGAGATCTTCCGGCCCATCTCTGCGCGCCTGCACTCGCTCATCTACCGCACTCTGGCCGTCCTGGACGAAGTGGAACGTGAGGTCGAAGACCCCGACCTGCTCGGTGAGCTGTTCCGGATCGACCACCTGGTGACGCGGATGCGCCGGGGCGCGGAGAGTCTGGCGGTGCTGGGCGGAGATCTACCGTCGCGCACAGTCGAGCCGGTCCTGGTCTCCGCCATGCTCCGCATGGCGGTCGGGGAAATCGAGGACTACTCCCGTGTGCAGATCGCGCATTCGGATCAGCCTGTCGCCCTGCCCGGCTATGTGAGCCCGAGCGTCGTGCATCTGCTGGCCGAGCTGATGGAGAACGCGACGAAGTTCTCGGCGACCGATGTCGATGTACACACCAGCCACGTGACGGACGGACTGGCCATCGAGATCGTCGACCGCGGCCCGGGCATGACCGCCCAGAAGCGCGCCGCTCTGAACGATCTGCTGGCACGCCCGGAAGGGGCCGACCCGCGCAGTCGCCTCAGAGAAGGGCAGATCGGTCTGCTGGTCGCCGCGCTGCTGGCCAAGCGGCACGGCGTCTTCATCGAGCTGCACCCGGATGGGATGGGCGGCATACGCGCGGTTGTTGTCCTCCCCGGAAGGCTGCTCGTCACACCGGCGGCGGTGCCCGAGCAGGGTGTGCCCATGGTGTCCGCAGGTCCGGAGCGTCCCGTGGCCGGGCTTCCCCGGCGCCTCCCGCAGACCCAGTGCACCACCGGCGGGGACGACACCGGGCATTCGCGTGGCCGTCCTGACCAAGGCGATGGCGGCGTCAGGCCCGCACTTCCGCGCCGCGAAGCCGCTCAGGCCGGCCATGTCCCGGCACCGGCCCCGGACGTACCGCGGGAGCCGGTCGGTCCGCCCAGTCCCGATCTGATGGCGCGGTTCAAACGCACACGCCCGGCCGGCGACTGATGCCTGCCCCCGTTCCCCCCACTCACGAGAACCAGGAGAGTTTCATGCCCGACATCGTTCCTACCAGCGGCACAACGCTCGACGGGCTGCTGGCCGGATTCCTGTCTCGTACTCCCCACGCCTACCACGTAGTGCTCGTCGCCCCTGACGGCTTGACGATCGCCTACGCCGACGACGGGACCAACACCTCCTACTCCGCCGAAAACGACGGCGGGGCGGAGGGCAGGCTGGCCGCAGCCATCAGTGGGCTGTACTCGCTCGCTCGCGGAATCCTGGCATGCGGCGTGCGGCAGCTCGTCATCGAGGGCGAGACCGAGACGCTGTTCGTGATGAGCGCCGGATCCGTCGGCCACACCTCAACTGTGGGAACGCGCCTGGGAGTCATCGCTGGGCATGAGGCGGATCCGGGTGCCATCGGCTGGGAAATGACCATCCTGACCAAGAGCCTCGACGAGCATCTGAGCACGAGGGCCCGGACCGGCATCGGGCAGGAGCAGTGACGTGGCTCCCCGCCGTAGCGCCTGGCACGACAGTGCCCTGGACGATGTACGTCCGTACACGATCACTGCAGGCCGCACACGCCCGAAGTACGAACTGCAGCTGACGTCCCTGCTGAGTCCGGGGCCTGCCACCACTCCTACCGGCATCGGCGCCGATGCCGAGGCCATGCGGCTGCTCTGCCTCATCTCGCCTCGGTCCATTGTCGAGCTCGCGGGACTGCGTAGCCAGCTCGTCCAGGTCACCAAGGTCCTGGTCTGCGACCTTCTCGACCTCGGAGCGCTGGTCCTCACCGCTCCCGCCGATATTGCCCCGCACGAAGACAAACACCTCCTGGAGGCAGTCGTTGCCGGCCTACAACGCTTGCCCTGACTCCGCACGTGGTCATGCAGCACCGAAGGTGCTGAAGATCGTGATCGCAGGCGGCCTCGGTGTCGGCAAGACCACACTGGTGGGCACGGTCAGCGACATCAAGCCGCTGACCACCGAAGAGTCGCTGACCATCGCGGGCCGGGACACCGACGACCTGACCGGAATCGAGGCCAAGACCACCACGACGGTCGCAATGGACTTCGGCAAGATCAGCCTCAAGGGTCTCAACACTGAAGTGTTCCTGTTCGGCACCCCAGGCCAGGAACGGTTCTGGTTCACCTGGGACGACCTCTGCCACGGCGCCGTCGGCGCCGTGGTCCTGGCCGACACCCGCCGTCTCACGGACTCCTTCGCTGCCATCGGCTATTTCGAACAGCGTCGCACCCCCTTCGTCGTGGCTATCAACGAGTTCGACGGCGCCCTGCGCTACAGCACGGACGAGGTCAGCGACGCCCTGCAGCTCCCGGAATCCGTCCCCGTACTGATCTGCGACGCCCGCAACCGCGCATCCGCACTGGACGTGCTGATCCGCCTGATCAAACTACGGATCAAAACCCGGCTGTCCCCTACCCATGCCACCACCCCAAGCCTCGGAGCACATGTATGACCACGCCCGCCATACAGCCGGATCACAAGCGCAGGGCTGAGCTGCAGCACGCCCTCGGCCTCACGGCCCCCGATCCCAAGTTCGACGAATTCGCCGTGCGCCTCCGCCACGCTGCGGCCGTCCCGTACGCGATGGTCAACATCTTCGGCACCCAGCACCAGCAGTTCTTCGGGCTGGCCACCCCCCAGGGAAACGAGCTGCCGGCCGTGGGCCGCAGCATGCCCCTCAACCACGGCTTCTGCCCGGAGGTTGCACGGAGACGGAACGCGCTAGTTCTGCCCAGCGTCTACGTCGCCCCACGCTTCGGGTCCAACCCGGTAGTCGACCTGATCGGCATCCGCAGCTACGCCGGCGCACCTCTGATCCACGAGGACATCGTGCTGGGCACGGTGTGTTTCGTCGGGCGCGAAAGCCAGCCCAGGAGCGAGGGCCGGGCGATGCTCGCGCTCATCAAGTCCCACCGCGACGCCGTCCTCGACTTCATCCACAGACGGGCCGGATACCTGCCCCGGTGAGGACCACCAGCGCGACCGAACAACGAACGTGACCGAGTCACCGAACAGGGAGGGGAGCACACGATGTCCGGGGTGTATCTGACACCGCAGCACGACCAGCTTCGCCAGGCGGTGCGCACCTTCGTCGAGTGCGAAGTCGCTCCGCGGGTGGCAGAGATGGAACAGAGCGGCGCCGTCGAGCGGGATCTGGTGTCCCTGATGGCTCGGCAGGGGTGGATCGGTGCCACCATTCACCCCGAGTACGGAGGGATGGGCGTCGGCCATGTCGCCAAGTCCCTGATCATCGAAGAGATCGCCCGGGTGTCCGCCGCGATGGGCGCGGCGGTGCAGGCGTCCCAGCTCGGCGTGGCGAAGATCCTCCATTTCGGAAACGACCGGCAGAAGGAGACATGGCTGCCGCAGATCGCCGCCGGGACCGTCCTGCCGACTATCGCGGTGACCGAGCCGGACTCCGGCAGCCATGTCCTGGGCATGCAGGCCACAGCACAGCGCCGGGGCAACGACTACGTGCTCAACGGCCGCAAGTGCTACATCGGCAACTCCCACATCGGGAACCTGCACGGCATCGTCGTGCGCACCTCGAAGAAGGCGGGGCCAAGGAGTCTGTCGGCGTTCCTGGTCGAGTCCGGCCGGCCCGGCCTGTCCGTCGGCGAGCACATACCCGCCATGGGACTGCGCGGGTTCTCCTTCGGCGAGCTCATCCTGGAGAACTGCCGGGTACCGGCGGAAAACTTGCTCGGCGCCCCTGGAGACGGCCTCGATGTCGCCTACTCCTCCAGCGTGCTCTACGGCCGGCCCAACCTAACGGCGGTGGCACTCGGGATCCACCAGGCCCTCGTGGACGAAACAATCGCCTACACCCAAAAACGCTTTCTCTACGGCCGCCCTCTCTCGAAGTTGCCGACGGTCAGGGAGAAGCTGGGACTGCTGACGTCACGCCTCACCACCGCCCGGAGCATCGCGTACGAGGCCGTGTCCCTCCTGGACCAGGGGAAACCGTGCGACGACCTCCTCATCAACGCCAAGTTCGTCAACGCCGATTCGGTGCGTGACTCGGCCCGCACGGCCATGGACGTCCACGGTGCGGCCGGTCTCATGACCGGCCGCCCGATCGAGCGGCTCTTCCGCGACGCGGAGCACACGTACGCACCCGCCGGCACCGGAGACATCCAGATACTGCGGCTGGGACAGGAAGCGCTGGGCACCGAGCACGACCAGTGGTCGCAGCGGTTCCCCTCCCCGCTGTCCGCGACCGGGGCAGCCGCATGAACACCACCAGGCACACACAGGCAACCCGGACACCGGACCCGGTTCAGCAACTCGCCGGCACCGCCGGGCAACGCGCCAGCAACGATCCGGCCACCCTTCACCACGGCCCGGACCGTACTCGCAGCTGGGCCTGCCGCCCGTCCTCGGCCCGTATCGCCAACTACCTTCTGGGCGGGCGCCACAACTACCCTGCAGACAGGCAGGTCGCCAAACGTGTGCGAGCAGTGGCACCGTGGCTGGAGACGGCCGTGCTGATCAACCGTGTCCACGGGCACCTGACCGTCGCGGCCCTCGCGTCGGAGTACGGGATCACGCAGTTCCTGGACCTGGGCTCCGGGCTGCTTCCCACCGGCACCACATCCGACGAACTGCACGAACCGGTGTGCGCTTCCGTACCCGGAGCCAGGGTCGTCCACGTCGACTCCGACATGGCGATGGCCCATCACACGCGAACATGCCTGACGGCGAGCCCGCGCAGTCACCCCTTCGTCCACGCGGACTTCCGGAACATCTTCAGTGTGCTCAGAGCCCCGGCCGTGCAGAGCCTGGACCCCGGGAAACCGGTGGGCGTACTCGCCCACGGCGGCGCCTTGGGTGCGACGACCACGGCGGAAGCCGGCTTCGTGCTCAATCAGGTGAGAGCCTGGGCGCCGCCGGGCAGCGCGATCTCCATGACCCACGTCACGGCCGACTTCTGCGAGCGCGAAGCAGCCGCCGCCGCCGCCCGTCACCTGTCAAAGGCCGGACTCCCCTTCCACCCTTGTTCTGGGACCGAGATCGCACAACTGCTCGCCCCATGGCCTCTGCGGAAACCGGGAGTAGTCGCCCTGTCCCACTACCACCAGGGCAACCCGCACGCGCACCTCCCGGACCACGCCACGGGCACGTACGCGGCCATCGCCCTGCACCCGGATCGCGCACACCACTGACCACCCACCCCACACCCCAGACCGGTCGTCTCTGGGGACCTGAGTACAGGTCCCCAGAGACGGCCCTCCAACGAGCCCCTGCGACCGAGCGGTCCAGGACATCAGTACGGGAGCAGCAGCATGACGGACATCGAGGTCCTCGACGAGACGGGGACCAACGCAACCCTTCAGCACCGCATCGACAGGATCCTCACCGAGGTCGTGCCGTTGGTGCACCCGACGACGGAACTGGAGCTGCCGCCCCTGGTGATCTACCGGATTGTCAGCCCGCAGACCTGGCAGTCCGAACAGCAGTCCCAGATGAACCAGGCCTTCACGGCACTCCGCGCGCGGCAGCCGTGGTGGAAGAAGCTGGCCGGCGCACGCAGGGAAGCGGCCGCGCGGTCTGCGTTCCGGCGAACGGCGCCGCTCCTGCGTGACCTGGTGATGGGCGCAACGCTGCCTGGGCCGGACCTGCTCTCCCAGACAATCCTGACGCCAGAGGGGCTGTTTCACACCGGTGTGTCCACGGACGAGACGTACCTGACGCAGGTGGTGGCTCACGAACTGGTGCACCACGCACAGAACCGGGCCTCGAAGCATGGCGCACGGTGGGCCGAATCACGCTCCGCCCCGCCCGGCCCTGCGATCTCGGTCCTGGAGGAGGGGCACGCCCGCTGGGCCGACCGGCAGATGACCCGGAAACTCTTCGGAACTCCGGTCGACGCCGACACCGCGCCCCGCTCCGACCACTACGTCCAGGTTGCCGAAGATCCACGAGTGGCCGACATGTATGCGGCGCGGCAGACCCCGTACACGGTGGGCTGCGACCTGGTGGAAGCGGCGGTCCAGGGCGTGGGCATCCAGCGCCTCAACCAGGTGTGGCAGGACGGCCTGCTGCTACCGAATCAGCACGAGATGTCCGAGCCGGAGCTATGGGCGGCCCGACTGAAGACATTGACATGAGTACTGGTCGACGTCCCACCTCCGCCACCCGCACCTCTTTCAGCGGGCTGGAGGCTCTGTGTGTCGTCGGATCTGCTCCGCCAGCGATGACACAGGCACGGGCTGCTCCGCCACGGGCCGGCCGTTGAGCTGGAGACCCAGAATCCGCCGTACGCCGCACTCGGCCCTGGCGAAACGCCGCTCAAGCCAGTGACACCTACCCGCGAGACATCGCACTGCCAGGCATCGGCCTGAAAGCCGAGCATTCCGCACCGTCCGCCATCTCACCCACGGAGCTTCCCGTGAGCACGACCCACTCCGCCCATGACGATGCCGTCGAATTGAGCTCCACCCTTCGCCGTACCTTGCAGGCAGCCGGAATCTACTGCCCCGGCACGACGGTCGACGACGACAAGTCCGCCGGTCATCCGGTCATGCACATGAACTACCTGGCCGGCCCTGATGCCGCCACCCTGGCCGCGCTGCTGCGCCCCAGGCCGGGCGCCGACACGGCCCTCCCGGCCCGGACATGCCCGGAGTCCATGACCTACGAGGAAACCGTCGCCGTGCGCAACGGCCTCCACGACGCTCTGGCCGAGGCCGGCATCAGTGGACTCACACAGGTAAGTGCCCACCCCCGTGGCGGGCCCCCGGTCATGCACCTCAAACGTCTGGACAGCACCACCGCCACCACACTCATTTCCCTCCTCCGCGCGGGCATGAGCGAGCACTTCGCGACAGCTGATGCCCTGCACGACGCCTTTCAAGACCACGGACTGTACGCGCACTCCCCCTTCCCCGAGCCGGCCGTAAACGGTCTCCGCATCCGTCTCGGCGACGTCAGTGTCCACTCGGCGCTCGCACTCGGCACCCTCCTCGGCGCAGGTCCGGTCCCCACAGAACTCGCACAGATCCCGGACTATCCCGAATCTGTGCAGGTCATGGAGCGCCTCTTCCAGGCAGTGAGGGAGAAGACCTCTGGCTTCATGGACGTCACCTTCCACCCCAATTGCATGAAATGCGACCACTTCCCCACCATCACGCTCGGCGACCTGGGCATGGACACCGCCAAGCGCCTGGCGGAGGCCCTCCAACCGGCACATGAGCAGCCGTGACCGCCTTCTGGCGAGATCGACAGGGACAACAGCACGGAAGGACCGAGTACATCGGCATCACCGTGCCCCACGCGCCTCGATGTCCTGCGCCCGGACCTCACGCCCACCCGCTGGCACGCGCGGCCCGGCTTGTGTGCTGGTGTGGCCGGCCCCGGACCCTTGCGGACAGCCTTCAGACCGCCTTCACCGCGCTGAGAGCACGCCCGTACCGGCTCACCGGCCGCCTCCCCGCCACGCGGGCGCACTTCCCCTGTCCAGAGCAAAATTCCCAAGGAATGTTGTGTACGAGATACGCGAGATGCTGCAGGACGACCTGCCTGCAGTCACCGCTCTGTGGAGGGCACGGGTCCGGTGGGCCGAGTACAGAGGTATCGGACTCATCCGCTACTGCCCCCTCACTGCGGCTGAGCAGGCGGCTGCCCAGCCGTTCGTTCTGACCTGTGATGGGGCGGTCGTCGCTACGGCGACGACCGTCGATCAGACACCCCATGCCGGCTGGACGGCCCGCGAAGCAGCCCAGCGTGCTGTTGGCCTGGTCCGGATAGTCACGGATCCGGCGCTGGCCGCGGACCGGCTCAGCTGGGTCATCACGTCGTGGGTCAGGGACCGGGCCGCCCGCACCGGACACGCATGGGTCCGGATACGGGTCGCCCCGCCCCGGCTGGCCCTGCATCTTTCGGAACATCTCGCGTGGGAACCGGTCCGCACGGTGCGGACCGCCGACGGCGGCACGGCCCATCTGCTGCAGCACGAGGCCCGTGAGATACCCGGCATCCGGGCCCTGGTCCAGGACGCGCCTGCGATATCGGGCCTCGCGGGCACCCCGCCATCCGTCAGGAACACGTGAAACAGAAATCCGGGCACTTTGCCGGCGCAGTCCGCCCCGGACCCCGTTCACACCCGTTCGCCACTGCTTGACCGGGCGAGCATCCGCCCGGCAGTCCACACCGCACCCACTCCGCCTCGAAAGGCTGTTGTGTCACCCTTGCGCACCACCCCGTCGATCACCGCTACGGATTTTGGCTATTCGCACAGCCTCTCCGTCGGCAGCACGCCCTCCGGCGCCGGGAGTTCCGCGCTCGGCAGGAGGGGGAACTCGTCAATGCGCGGCCAGCTGAGCGTCTTCGCCTGGCTCGGCCATGTCCGTCGCGCAGAGCGTCAGGCGGGCACCGGATCCGCGTGCCGCTCTACCTGGCGGACCCCGCAACACCGGACGCAGTACTGGTGATATCCCGCGGCGACATGTCCTACCGCAGCACCGCCATCGTGTCGCTCGCCGACGCGTACAAGGCCTCACGGCTCATCACCCCGCCCCCGCCGTTCCACACCGCTCACCAAGCCCCCGACGCAGAGGACTCACCGTGCTGACCGCCATACCCGCTGACCTGCCCACCCGGCGCATCGAGGATTACGCACTCATCGGAGACATGCAGACCGCCGCCCTGGTCTGCCGGGACGGCACAGTGGACTGGCTGTGCCTTCCCCGCTTCGATTCGCACGCCGTCTTCGCAGGACTGCTGGGTACCGAGGAGCACGGCTTCTGGCGCCTGGGTCCGGCACGGGCGGACGGGACGCAGCCGCAGGCCGCGGACCGCCGCCGCTACCGCGGGGACTCCCTCATCCTGGAATCGGAGTGGGACACACCGCGCGGAACGGTCAGAGTGACCGATTTCATGCCGCCGCGTGACGGTGCGCCGCAGGTGATCCGGATCGTGGAAGGGATCAGCGGCCGGGTGCCGATGCGCTCCGAGCTGCG
>NZ_JBEXPH010000163.1:0-19051 GCF_040611955.1 Streptomyces sp. NPDC006510
CCGGGACCCGCGCGCGACGTACCGGGCGACGAAACCCCGCCGCGGGCGGACCCCGAGGACGCGGACCAGCGCGTCACCCTCTACCCCGTACCGCGCACCGGTCCCTCGGGCCGGGCCCGTTCCGGCGGCCCGGGGGTCCCCCGGGCGGGCCGTACGACCGCCCTCACCTTCGGTGTGCCCGCCGCCCCGGCACTGCCCGCGCCCCTCGAACTCCAGCGTGCACTACGGCCGTTGCAGCGCTACCACCCCGCCTCGCCACCGCTGCGCAGCACCCTCGACGAGACGGCGACCGCCGAACTCAGTGCCCGCGCCGGTGGGTTGATCATCCCGGTGTTCCGTGGCGTGGACCGGGGCGAGGCGGTCCTGCAGTGCGTCATGGACGCCTCGTCCTCGATGCTGGTCTGGGACCGGATGTTCGACGAACTCCAGCAGATATTCAGCCAGTTGGGCGCCTTCCGGGACGTTCAGGTGCGCTATCTGCACCAGGGGCCCGACGGTGCGGCCGCGGTGAGCCGCAGCCCCGACCCGGCGGCGGCGCCGCTGAACTCGGCGGACCGGCTGAGCGATCCGACCGGCCGCCGCGTCACCGTCCTGGTCAGCGACTGCGCCGGTCCGCTCTGGCACAGCGGACGGGCCCACCGGCTGCTGCACCAGCTGGCCGCACAGGCCCCGGCCGCCGTACTCCAGCCGCTGCCGCAGCGGATGTGGAACCGGACCAGACTGCCGGTCACCTACGGTTCGCTGTCCCGGGGCGACGGACCCGGCGGAGCCGCCGTGCTCAAGGTCGTGGAGCAGCCGGGCACGGGCCCCGCCGTGCACCCGGGGGCCCTCGCCGTGCCCGTTCTCCCGCCGGTGGAAGGGGCGCTGGCGGCCTGGGCGAAACTGCTCTCCGGCACCGGCTCGGGACAGATCTCCGGCGCGGTCGGCTGGGTGCGGGCCGACCAGCCGGCGGCGGCCGCGCAGCGCGCGGGCGGCCAACTCTCCTCCCTCCAGCTGGTCAGCCGCTTCCGTGCGGCGGCCTCACCGGCCGCCGGACAGCTGGCCGTCTACCTCGCGGCGGCCCCGCTGCATCTCCCGGTGATGCAGCTGGTGCAGCGCACGATGCTGCCCCACTCGGGCCCCTCCGAACTCGCCGAGGTGCTGCTGAGCGGACTGCTGTCACGGAGCGGGAGCGAGGACGGCGGCGCGGACGGCGGCCAGTGGTACGAATTCGCGCCGGGCGTCCGGGAGGCACTGCTCGGCCCGCTGGGCCGCGACGAGGCGCTGCTGGTGCTCAAGCACTGTTCGCAGTACATCGAGCAGCGGTTCGGGAAGGGCGGGCCGAACTTCCCGGCGCTCGCCTTCGCCCAGCTCGGCGAACGCAGATACCTGTCGCCGACGGCCGCTCCCGGCACCGGCCGAACGGGGAACGGAGCACCCGACGGGGAGATCGACGAGGGGGGCGAGAACGGGGAGAGCGACGCAAGCGGCGGACCGCGCGTCCCCCATCCCTTCGCCGAGGTCGCGGTCCGCGTACTGGAGCGTTTCATGCCGCTGCCCGAGCAGTTCGTGACGCAGACCGGACGGGGCGGCCACGAGAGCCCCGTCCAGACCCCGAACGCGGCGGTGGAAAGCGCCCGTTCCCTCCTGCGGCAGTTCGAGTCGGACAGCATGGTGCAGTACCTCATCGACGCCGTGCAGCTGCTGCGCGGCGCCACCGAACGCGAGGAGCGGCCGGGCGCCGACCCCGGACTGTGGGCGGAATACTCCCGCTGCGTGCTGCGGCTGTGGGAGGTCCAGGGCGACGCCGAACTTCTCCGCGAGGCCGAGTACGCCGCCGAACGGGCCGCCGCACAGCCCGCGGCGGTACGTGAACGGGCCGTACTGGCCAAGGTGTTGCACGCGGCGGCGGACGACCGGCGGCGGCGCGGCGACCGGCGCGGCGCGCTGGATCTGCTGCGCCGCGCCGACCGCGAGTACACGGCCGCCTGCGCGGCCCCCGGTATGGAGCCCGCCGAGGCCCTCCGGCTGACGCTGGAACGGGTTCGCGCCCTGGAGGCGCAGTGGCGGCTCGACGGCGACACCGCCCTGCTCCAGGCCGCGTGCGGGATGCTGGAGGCGTTCGCCGATGTCTGGCCCGACCAGGAGAACCGGCCCACCACCCTGCCCCTCGCGCACGGACGGACCCTGCTGAAGCTGGCCGGGGCCACCGTGGACACCGAACAGTCCCGGGTGTACGCGGGCCAGGCCGCACGCTCCCTGCGCACCGCGTTCGAGCAGGGCGGCGGCCGGCACACCCTGGGCACCGAGGTGCGCATCCTGCTGGACCTGGTGGACGCCCTGCTCGGCTCCGGCGAGGAACCGGACGAGGCCGCGACGCTGATCGAGCAGGCCCTGGCGACCGTACGGGAACAGCGGCAACGCGCCTCGCTCCAGATCAGGGCCGGCCGGGTCCGGGTCGCGCGGTACGAGCACACCGGCGATCCGGACGAACTCGTGGCCGCCGCCGACTGGTTCGCCCGCGCCGCCCGAGGCGTACCGCGCGACTCGCGGGCCCACGCCGACCTGCTCGCCGAATGGGGCGGCACCCTGCTGCGCCGGGCCCGGCTGCCGGACGGACGCCCGCACATCGGCGCCGCGATCCGGGTGCTGCGGGACTGCCGTACGGAGACGGCGGCGGGGAGCGCGCGCCAGGCCGACCGGCTGCTGATGCTGGGCCGGGCGCTGATGCTCCGGCACCGGGCCACCGACGACCGGGTGGATCTCAGGGAGGCCGAGCATCTCTTCGGCCTCGCGGCCCAGGAGGCGGCCGACCCGCTGACCGAGGCACGCTGCTGGCTGGAACTGGGCCGGTCCCACCTCGACGCCTCCCGGGTGCTCCGGCGTCCGGCCCGGCTCGACGAGGCGGCCGAGGCGTTCCGGAGCGCGGCGGAGGCGGCCGGCCGGGCGGAGACAGAGCTGGAAAGTCCGCAACAGCTTGAACAGGCCGTCGAGTTGAGTGCTACAGCCAACCACTGGCGGGGTATGACGTACGAGAGGGCAGGACGCCCCCGGGCCGCCCGCGAGGCGTACCGGGCGGCCCATCGGGAGTGGCGCAAACTGCCGGACGGCGGCGGCGCGGCGGGTGAGTCGACCGCCGAGCGGCTGGCGGAACTGGAACGCTGAGCGCTCGACGGAGAGCGCCCGGCGGTGTGAGGCGGCCCGCGCTCGACCGGCATCGGTGGACGGCATGCTTCACAAGGCGTAGGCCCGATCGTGCGGGGCATCCGTACAGGGGCGACCGGTGCGGGCGGGGTCCGCGCCGGCACACAGGTCAGGGACGCGGGCTCGACGGGGTGCGCTCAAGGGCGAGCACGCCACCGCGAGCACGCTGCGGTGTTACGGGGAGACGTGATGAGCGAGACGGCACACAAGGGCATACCGGACGGCGGACCGGACGCGCTGCCGGATCTGCTGGGGCTCGATCTGGAGTCGCTGCGGACGCTGGACCATCCGGTGCTCGCCGAGGTGGTCGCGGATCTGCGCGGGCGGGCCGAGCAGCCGCGGGAGATGCTCTGGGGGTTCACCAACGCCTTCTGAGGCCGCACGATTTCGGTCCGGGGCCCGGCTGAACAGGACATCGTGGTGAGGGACGGGTTTGCCTGCCCGGCAGGCCAGGGATACTCGCCTCGGGACGGCGACGGGGGCCGTGCCGGTGCATGTGAACGGCGCGGGGGTGCGGGAGTGTCTCGACAGGCGACGCCGAAACCGCTCCCGCGTGCCAAGGGCGGCCGACTCCCGTTCTCCTTCGGGCAGTTCATCGTCAAGGTGCACGGCCGCTGCAATCTCGCCTGCCGCTACTGCTACCTGTACGAGGGCCCCGACCGCACCTGGCGCGACCGCCCGGCCGCCGCCGCACCCGCCGTCCTCGACCGCACCGCGCACCGGATCGCCGAACACGCGGCGACCCACGAACTGCGGGACGTCGCGCTCGTCCTGCACGGCGGCGAACCCCTCCTCGCGGGCGCCGACCGGCTGGCCGCCTTCGCCGACCGGGTACGCGGCCTGGCGCCCGACGGCTGCACCGTCCACACCACCGTCCAGACCAACGCCACCCTCCTCACCGAGCCCCGTACCGCCACCCTCGCACGGCACGGCATACGCATCGGCATCAGCCTCGACGGCGGCCGGCCCGCCCACAACAGCCGCCGCACCGACCACGCCGGACGCCCCTCCTGGCCCGCCGCCGCGCGCGGCGCCCGGCTCCTCGCCGACCGGCACCCCGACGCCTACGCGGGCATCCTCACCGTCGTCGACCCGGACACCGACCCGATCGAGATGTACGAGTCGCTGCTCGAACTGCGCCCCCCGGCCCTGGACCTGCTGCTGCCGCACGGCAACTGGACGAACCCGCCACCGGGCCTGCCGCCCACCGGCGCGCCGCGCACCGGGCCCGGCCGTCCGACCCCGTACGGCGACTGGCTCACCACCGTCTTCGACCGCTGGTGGCGCACCGGACGGCGGGAGACCCGGGTCCGGCTCTTCGAGGAGTGCATCGCCCTGCTGCTCGGCCTGCCCGGCGCCACCGAGTCCCTCGGCCTCGACCCCGTCAACGCGATCGTGGTCGAGACCGACGGGACGATCGAGCAGGTCGACTCCCTCAAGTCCGCCTACGACACGGCCGCCGCCACCGGGCTCGACATCTTCCACCACGCCTTCGACGACGCCCTGCGCCACCCCGGCATCGCAGCCCGCCGGGCCGGTGCCGGCGCACTCGCCGCAGCCTGCCGGGCCTGCCCGCTGCTGACCGTCTGCGGGGGCGGCCACTACGCACACCGCTACCGCGCAGAGAACGGCTTCGCCAACCCGTCCGTCTACTGCGCAGACCTCGAACGGCTGGTGCGCCATGTGGCCGCCCGGCTGTTCGACGCAACCGCAGGAGAACGCCGATGATCCCCCCACTCCCGGACCACATGCTGCGCCGACTGGGCCGCACCGAGGGCGACGCCGACACCCTCCACGTCCTCGTACGCGATCAGGACACCCGCCGTCTCCTCCTGCTGCGGGCCCTGCTCGACGCGGCCGAGGCGGCCCCCACGACCATCTGCCCACCCCGGACCCTGGACCGCGTCCACCGGGACTGGGCGCTGCTGGAGACCGCGGAGCGCGCCGATCGGGCCGCCGTGCGCACCGTCCTGTTCCACCCGCTCGTGGGCCCCTGGGCGCTGCGCTGCCTGCGCGGCCTCTCCGGCTTCGGTCCCGCCCCCGGACTCCGTGCGGACCTCCGTCACCTGAACGCGCTCGCCGCCGCGGCCGCGATCCGGGCCGGAGTCCCGTTCCTGACCCGGCTCAGCACATCCGACGGGTTCCTGCCCCTGCCCACCCTCGGTGCGCTGTGCACGCCCTCGCCATCCGTCGAACTCGCCTTCGCGGGAGGCGAGATGACCGTACGCGAGGGCAGCGGCCGGCCCCCGCTCACCGTGCACGTGCGAGGCGACGGCGCGACAGACTCGGCCGACCCGCGCTGGCTGCCCCTGCTCACGCTGCCCGCCGTACCACCCGGCACCGGCGCCGTGCGCCTGGACGACGTCGACCCGTACCGCACCGAGGGCGGCGGACTCCCGCGCCACGGACTGAGCGCGGCCGTCCGCGTCGACGACCAGGAACGCAAGGCCTGGGCCGACTCCTGGACCGGAGTGGAGCCGCTGCTCCGCATCGGCGGCGAACACCGCCTCGCCGAGGCGGCCTTGCTGCTGCGCTGCCTCATACCCCTCGGTCACCCGCCCGGCTCCGGCCCCACCGGCGAGGGCGCGGCCCAGTGCAGCGGGACCAGGCGCGAGGCGTTCGGCGCAGTCCTCAGCAGCAAGCCGGCCACCTCCGCCCACTTCGCCGCCACCCTCGTCCACGAACTCCAGCACACCAAACTGGCCGCGCTCGCCGCCCTCGTACCGCTGCACCACGAGGACCCGGCACCCCGCCACTTCGCACCCTGGCGCTCCGACCCCCGGCCCTTCGACGGCCTCCTCCAGGGCGCCTACTCGCACCTCGCGCTCGCCGACTTCTGGCAGCGGCTGGCGCTCGAAGCGCGGCGGGCCACCCACCGCGACCTCGCCTGGGCCGAGCACGCCCGCTGCCGCGAACAGATCGGCGCCGTACTGCCCGTACTGGCAGGATCGGCGGCCCTGACCCGAGGGGGCCGCGTGCTGGTCAACGAGATGATCGCGCTCTACCACCGTCTGGACGATTCTCCGCCCCCCTCGGGGCACCTCGCCCGCGCGGAGGCGTACGTGGCCACGGCCAAGGTGATATGGCAGCAGAGGAACGGCTCGCGAAGCCGGTGACGGACCCGCGATCGCCCGCCGGGGCGACCGTGCTCAGGTGTATGTTGACAAGGCTCGGATCGACGCAGGGAGACGGTTGAATGCCCGGAACGCGTAAGCAAGTTGGAGCAACCGGGGTGCAGGCCGTCACCATCAGTTTCGCCGGCTTCAACCGGGCCTGGGCGACCTGGATCGGTGACCGTCTGGAGCGGCGCGGAGTGACGGTCGTCACGCAGCGCTGGGATCCCCCGGTGGAGGTTCCGCTGGAGGAGTCGTTGCGCGACCTGACGCTCTCCCGGGGCCGCGTCCTGGTGATCCTCAGCGACTGGTACTTCCAGCTCGGCCCGCGCAGCCACGACGAGTGGAACAGGGCCCTGCGCGAGGTCGTCGCCCCCGACGCCGACCGCTTCGCCGCGGTCTCCATCACCACCTCGGCACTGCCGGGCGCCACCTCCGCGTTCGGCGCGGCGGACCTGACCAACGTCGGCGCCGAGGAGGCCGAGCGACGGCTCCTGGTCCGCCTGGGCCTGCCCACCGACCCGCTGCCGGAGCCCGCCGGGGCCAGGCAGGGGCCCCGGTATCCGGCCGACACCCCCGAAGTGTGGGGCGGGGTGCCGCGCCGCAACACCCGGTTCACCGGCCGCGAGGCACTGCTCAGCAAGGCGTACGAGGCCCTCCAGGGCGCCGGATCCGGTGCCGGGGTCGTGACCCTGCACGGCATGTCCGGCGTGGGCAAGACCCAGCTGGCCGCGGAGTACGTCTACCGGTTCGGCTCCGAGTACGACGTCGTGTGGTGGGTGCCCGCCGACCGCCGCGCCCTCTACCGCCAGAAGCTCGCCGAACTCGCCCCCGAACTGGGCCTGTCCACGGGCGCCGAGTACGGCGAACGGCTGCGCGCGGTCCGGGACGCGCTGCGCCGCGGTGAACCGCACTCCCACTGGCTCCTCGTCCTGGACGGCGCCGACGAGCCCGAACACATCTGGGACCTGGTGCCGACCGGCCCCGGACATGTCCTGATCACCTCCCGCAACCCGGAGTGGAGCGAGCACAACAGCAACCTCGTCGAGGTCCCGGTCTACGCGCGCGAGGAGTCCGTCGCGTTCATCCGCCGCCGCGCCCCTCGGCTGGACCCGGCCGAGGCCGACCAGCTCGCCGAGGCCCTCGAAGACCTGCCGCTCCTCCTCGACCAGACCGCCGGCTGGCTCAACGACTCCGACATGTCGGTCGAGGAGTACATCGAACTCCTCGAAGGCGGCATCGACCAGGACGTCGTCAAGGTCTCGGCCGACTTCCCGCTCGCCTTCCAGACCGCCTGGTCGATACTGCTGAACAAGCTCAAGGAGACCGTTCCGGAATCCGTCGACCTGCTGCGGCTGTGCAGTTTCTTCGCACCCGGCTCCGTCCCCGTTCGACTGCTGCGGGAGATGCCCCCCGGCGAACTGCCCGAGCAGCTGTCCGGTCTGATGAACGACCCGCTGCTGTGGAACAAGGCCATCGGCCAGCTCCGCCAGTACTCCGTGGTCCGGCTGGAGTCCCACGAAACGGTCGGTGAGGAGTCGTCGTCCGGCGAGTCGCTCTACATGCACCGCATGGTCCACCAGATCGTCGGCAAGGACATGCCGGACGCGGACCGCCGGGAATTCATCGACGTGGTCCGCCGCGCCCTGGCCGCCGCCGACCCCGGCCGCCCCACCGACACCCGCCTGTGGCCCGCCTACGCAGAGATCACTCCGCACCTGAAATGGGCCGACGTGCTCAGGAGCACCGAACCGGCGGTGCAGACCCTGGTGCTCAACTGCCTGCGCTACATGTACCTCTCCGGGGAGTACCGGGCCGGGATCAAGCTCGGCGAACGCGCCATGAAGGCCTGGCGGGAACTCCTCGGCGACGACCACCCCAGGATCTGGGACCTCAGCTACAACTACGCCAACGTGCTGCGGGCCGTGGGCGACTACGCCGGAACGGAAGCCATCGAACGGGCCGCCGTCGATCGCCTGCGCACCGAACGCGGCGCCCAGGACCTGGAACACCTTCGAGCCGCCGGCGGCCTGGCCGCCGACCTCCGGGGCCTCGGCCGGTACGACGAGGCGTTCCAGATCTCCAGCTGGATCCTCGCCGCCTACCGCGAACTGCTGGGCGACCAGGACTCGCGCACCCTCAACGCACAGAACAACCTGGCCGTCTCGCTCCGGCTGCTCGGCAGGTACGAGGAGTCCCTGGAGCTCAACCGGAGCACCCTGGACGCCCGGCGGCAACTGCTGCGCTCACGCCATACCTGGACCCTGTTCTCCGAGATCAACTACGCCACCGACCTGCGTCTGCTCGGCCGGTACGGCGACGCACTGTCGCTCCAGAACCAGAGCGTCCGGGTGCACCGGCTGGTCATGGGGCCCGACAACCCGCAGACCCTGCGCGCCGAGCACAACCTCGCGCTGTGCCAGTACCGCACGGGCGAGCGCGGCAGGGCCGCGGCCCTCTTCACCCGGGTCCTCGAACGGGCGGAGCGGGTCCTGGGCGAGAGCGATCCGCTGACGATGATGTTCGCGGTCAGCCAGAGTGTCTTCGCACGCGAACACGGCGACATCGACCGGGCCAGGGACATAAGCGAACAGGTCGTCACGGGCTACGAGGCGATGCTCGGCGCAGGGCACCCCTTCGTAGCCGGAACGCGGGCCAACCACGCCCTGATCCTGCGCAACGTGGGGGAGCGGGACCAGGCCCACGCTCTCCTGGAAGAGGCTCTGGCCGCGCTGACGCGGGCCGTCGGCGAGTACCACCCCTGGACCCTGGGATGTGCCATCAACGCCTCGGCGCTGCGCAACCTGGTGGGGGACCCGGAGTCCGCGGCCGAGCTGACGGAGTCGGTCATCGGCCGGGCCGCCGAGACCCTGGGCCGGACCCACCCGCTGACCCTCTCCGCCCGGATCGCGCACGCCGCCGACCTGCGCGGCATCCGGGAGCGGCAGCGGGCCGAGAAGATCGAGAACGAGGCGCTGGGAGACCTGGTCTCGACGCTCGGGGCCCAGCACGTCCACACGGTCTCGGCCCGCTCCCGCAACCGTCCGTACTGGGACTTCGAACCCCCCATCGTCTGAGGCGGGACGCCCCGCCGGTACGCCGAAGGGCCCGGCCCCGCGATCAGCTCGCGGGGCCGGGCCCTTCGGGTTGCGTACAGCGACCGGTCAGGCCTCGAAGACCTCGGCGACCAGCTGTGCCTGCTCGGCCTGGTGGCGCTTGGCCGAGCCGACCGCCGGGGACGAGCTGTGCGGACGCGAGATGCGGCGCAGGCGCTCACCGTGCGGGACGTCGGCGCCGACGGCCAGGTCCAGGTGGTCGATCAGGTTCAGGGCGATGAACGGCCAGGCGCCCTGGTTGGCCGGCTCCTCCTGGGTCCAGAGGTACTTCTCGGCGTTCGGGTACTTGGCGATCTCGGCCTGGAGCTCGGCACCCGGCAGCGGGTACAGGCGCTCCAGACGGATGATGGCGGTGTCCGTGACGCCGCGCTTCGTACGCTCGGCCTCCAGGTCGTAGTAGACCTTGCCGGCGCAGAAGACGACCTTGCGGACGTCGGCCGGGTTCACCGAGTCGTCGCCGATCACCGGGCGGAAGCCGCCGGTGGTGAACTCCTCCGTCTTCGACGCGGCCGCCTTGAGGCGGAGCATCGACTTCGGGGTGAAGACGATCAGCGGCTTGTGGTGCGGGTTGTGCACCTGCCACCGCAGGAGGTGGAAGTAGTTCGACGGCAGGGTCGGCATGGCGACCGTCATGTTGTTCTGCGCGCACAGCGTGAGGAAGCGCTCCGGGCGGGCGGACGAGTGGTCCGGGCCCTGGCCCTCGTAGCCGTGCGGCAGCAGCAGTGTGACGCCGGAGGTCTGGCCCCACTTCTGCTCGGCCGAGGAGATGAACTCGTCGACGACGGTCTGCGCGCCGTTGACGAAGTCACCGAACTGGGCCTCCCAGACGACCAGCGACTCCGGACGGGCCAGTGAGTAGCCGTACTCGAAGCCCATCGCCGCGTACTCGCTGAGCAGCGAGTCGTAGACGTTGTAACGGGCCTGCTCGTCGGAGAGGTAGAGCAGCGGGGTGTAGTCCTCGCCGGTCACCTGGTCGACCAGGACCGCGTGCCGCTGGCCGAAGGTGCCGCGGCGGGTGTCCTGGCCGGCCAGCCGGACCGGGGTGCCCTCCATCAGCAGCGAACCGATGGCCAGGGTCTCGCCCATGCCCCAGTCGATCGTGCCGTTCTCCACCGAGGCCGCGCGGCGCTGCATCTGCGGCATCAGGCGGGGGTGGACGGTGATCCGGTCGGGGATGCTGACCTGGGACTCCGCGATGACCTTCACGACCTCCGGGGAGATCGCGGTGGTCACGGAGACCGGGAACTCGGGCTGGACCTCGGGGGTGTGCGCCGGAGCAGGCAGCGAGGTGGCCTCGCGGACCTCCGCGAAGACCTTCTCCAGCTGGCCCTGGAAGTCCTGGAGCGCCTGCTCCGCCTCTTCCAGCGTGATGTCGCCGCGACCGATGAGGGACTCGGTGTAGAGCTTGCGCACCGAGCGCTTCTTGTCGATCAGGGTGTACATCTGCGGGTTGGTGAACTCCGGGTTGTCGCCCTCGTTGTGACCGCGGCGGCGGTAGCAGATGAGGTCGATCACGACGTCCTTGTTGAACGCCTGCCGGAACTCGAAGGCGAGCCGCGCGACGCGGACGACGGCCTCGGGGTCGTCGCCGTTGACGTGGATGATCGGCGCCTCGATCATGCGCGCCACGTCGGTGGCGTACATCGAGGAGCGCGAGGACTCCGGGGCGGCGGTGAAGCCGACCTGGTTGTTGATCACCACGTGCACGGTGCCGCCGGTGCGGTAGCCGCGCAGCTGCGACATGTTGAGCGTCTCGGCGACGACGCCCTGGCCCGCGAAGGCCGCGTCGCCGTGGAGCGCGACGGGCAGGACCGTGAAGTCCGTGCCGCCCTTGTTGATGATGTCCTGCTTGGCGCGGGCGATGCCCTCCAGGACCGGGTCGACCGCCTCCAGGTGCGAGGGGTTGGCGGCCAGCGAGACCTTGATCTGCTCGCCGTCCAGACCGGTGAAGGTGCCCTCGGCGCCCAGGTGGTACTTGACGTCGCCGGAGCCGTGCATCGACCGGGGGTCGAGGTTGCCCTCGAACTCGCGGAAGATCTGCGCGTACGACTTGCCGACGATGTTCGCCAGCACGTTCAGCCGGCCGCGGTGGGCCATGCCGATGACGACCTCGTCGAGGCGGGCCTCGGCGGCGGAGTCGATGACCGCGTCGAGCAGCGGGATGACGGACTCGCCGCCCTCCAGCGAGAACCGCTTCTGGCCGACGTACTTGGTCTGCAGGAACGTCTCGAACGCCTCGGCGGCGTTCAGCCGGCGCAGGATGCGCAGCTGCTCCTCGCGCTCGGGCTGCTGGGTGCGGGTGCGCTCCACCCGGTCCTGGATCCACTTGCGCTGCTTCGGGTCCTGGATGTGCATGAACTCGATGCCGGTGGTGCGGCAGTACGACTCACGCAGCACACCGAGGATGTCGCGGAGCTTCATCATCGACTTGCCGGCGAAACCGCCGACCGCGAAGTCCCGCTCCAGGTCCCACAGGGTGAGGCCGTGCTCGGTGATGTCCAGGTCGGGGTGCTTGCGCTGGCGGTACTCCAGCGGGTCGGTGTCGGCCATCACGTGGCCGCGGACCCGGTAGGAGTGGATCAGCTCGAAGACCCGCGCGGCCTTGGTCACGTCGTTGTCGTGCGAGGCGTCGATGTCCGTGAGCCAGCGGACCGGCTCGTACGGGATGCGCAGCGACTTGAAGATCTCGTCGTAGAACTCGTTCTCGCCGAGCAGGAGCTGGGCGACGATCCGCAGGAACTCGCCGGAGGCGGCGCCCTGGATGACCCGGTGGTCGTACGTCGAGGTCAGCGTCATGACCTTGGAGATGCCCAGCTTGTTCAGGGTGTCCTGGGAGGTGCCCTGGAACTCGGCCGGGTAGTCCATCGCGCCGACGCCCATGATGAGGCCCTGGCCGGGCATCAGGCGGGGCACCGAGTGCACGGTGCCGATGCCGCCGGGGTTGGTCAGCGAGGCGGTGACCCCGGTGAAGTCGTCCATGCCGAGCTTGCCGTTGCGGGCGCGGCGGACGATGTCCTCGTAGGCCTGCCAGAACTCGAAGAAGTTGAGCGTCTCGGCCTTCTTGATGGCCGCGACGACCAGCTGGCGGTCGCCGTTCGGCTTCACCAGGTCGATGGCGAGACCGAGGTTGACGTGCTCCGGCTTGACCAGGGTCGGCTTGCCGTCCTTCAGCGCGAAGGAGTGGTTCATCGTCGGCATGGCCTTGAGGGCCTGCACCATCGCGTACCCGATGAGGTGCGTGAAGGAGATCTTCCCGCCCCGGGCGCGCTTGAGGTGGTTGTTGATGACGATGCGGTTGTCGAAGAGCAGCTTCACCGGGACGGCGCGGACGGACGTGGCCGTCGGCAGCTCCAGCGAGGCGTTCATGTTCTTCGCGACGGCGGCCGAGGGGCCGCGCAGCGTCACGTACTCGGGACCGGCCGGGGCCTCGGTGGCCGGTGCGGCCGTGGCCTTCGCCGGGGCGGGTGCGGCGGGCTGCGCGGCCGGAGCCGGGGCGGCCTTCGCCGGAGCGGCCGGGGCTGCCGGAGCGGCGGCGGGGGCGGCCTGTGCGGGCGCCGGAGCCGCTGCGGCCGGAGCGGGTGCGGCCGGGGCCGGGGCCGGGGCCTGTGCCGGGGTGGCCTGTGCGGGTGCGGCCGGGGCCGGGGTCACCGCAGCCCCTGCGGCCGGGGCGCCGGGAACGGGCTTGTCCGCCGTGCCGGAGGCACCCGGCTTGTAGTCGGCGAAGAAGTCCCACCAGGCGCGATCGACCGAATTGGGATCCTGGAGGTACTGCTGGTAGATCTCGTCGACGAGCCACTCATTGGGCCCGAAAGCCGCGGCCGGGTTCGTACCCGGGCCGGCTTGGTCGGTCGAGATGCTCGAGTTACTGGGGGACTGAGACGACACGGCGGCAACCGCCCTCTTCCGCTTCACAAGGTGATGGACAGCGGAAATCAAGGCTACGCCTCCCCAGCCGTTCCACGCAGGCCGGGCCGGTCTTCGTCGCGCAAGTCACATCGGAAGGCGGGTTTCGGTGCGGGAATTGGCGGGAAACAAGCACAGTTCCGCTTTGCTTTGGGTACGTGGGACCGCGGCTACGGCCTTGTGGGCCGTACCCCCTTGAACGGAACACGTAGAACGTGCCCTTCCGATTCGAACCCTATGTCAACCTCGCGGTTGCTGGATCCCCGGAAGAGTGACCTGAATGCGGCAGCCGCGAACGGATTCGGCCACACCGATGCGTCCGCCGTGCAGATCCACCGCCCAGCGGGCGATCGCCAGGCCGAGACCGGTACCGCCGTCGCTGCCCGGACCGTGCGGGGAGGGCACCTCGCCGCGGTTGAAACGCTCGAAGACCCGGTGCCGCTCGGACTCCGGAATGCCCGGCCCCTCGTCGATGACTTCGAGCGTCAGGGATTCCGGGGCGGCCCCGCGCCGGGCCAGCACGGTGACCCGGCCGTGCGGCGGGCTGTGCTTGACGGCGTTGTCGATCAGATTGGCCACCACCTGGTGCAGGCGTTCCGCGTCCGCGTGCGCGGTCAGCTCCGGCGGCGACACGTCCAGATGCAGATGTACGTCCTTGCGGGTGTGGTTCCCGGAACCGGACGACAGCCGGCGGTGCGAGACGGCGAGGTTCGCCTCCTTCAGCACGCCCGACAGATACGGCCACACCTCGAAACGGCGGGCCTTGAGCGTGACCACCCCGTTGTCCAGGCGGGACAGGTCCAGCAGCGTCTCCACCAGCCTGCCGAGCCGCTCGGTCTGCTTCAGCGCCGTGCGCATCGTCTCGGGATCGGCCGAGGACACTCCGTCCACGACGTTCTCCAGCACGGCTCTCAGCGCCGCGATGGGTGTTCGCAGCTCGTGCGAGACATTGGCGACCAGCTCCTTGCGATGCCGGTCCACGGCCTCCAGATCGTCCGCCATGAGGTTGATCGTCTGGGCCAGATCGCCGAGCTCGTCACGCCGGTCGGCGCCGCTCACCCGTCTGGTGTAGTCGCCGTGCGATATCGAGCGGGCCACGGTCGTCATCTCGTCCAGCGGCGAGGTCAGCCCGTGCGCCACGAACTGGGTGATCAGCAGCGTCGCTATCACCGAGAACACCGTGATGAACCGCAGCTCGGTCCTGGTGCGCACGGCCACCATCAGCAGCCCGGTGGTGATGAACACCGAGACCACCACGAGCGTGCCCAGCTTGGCCTTGACCGAGAAAGGGCGCAGTCCGGAACCGGGCCGGGTCATGGAGCCGGGGTCTCCAGGGCGTAGCCGACACCGTGTACGGTACGGATCCGCTCCGCGCCGATCTTCCGGCGCAGCGCCTTGATGTGGCTGTCGACCGTACGGGTGCCGGAGGCGTCCGCCCAGTCCCAGACCTCGGCCAGCAACTGCTCCCGGGAGAGCACCGCTCGCGGCGTATTGGCCAGACAGACCAGCAGATCGAACTCGGTCGGCGTGAGGTGGACGTCGTCGGCGCGCACCCGGACCCGGCGCTGCGCGTGGTCGATCTCCAGCTCGCCGAGGCGCAGTATCCCGCTGCGCGGCGTCACCGCGGCCAGCGCCGCGCGCTCGACCCGGCGCAGCAGGACATGGACCCGGGCCGCCAGCTCGCGCATCGAGAACGGCTTGGTCATGTAGTCGTCGGCACCGACCCCGAGGCCGACCAGCATGTCCGTCTCGTCGTCCCGGGCGGTCAGCATCAGCACCGGCACCGGCCGCTGGGCCTGCACGCGGCGGCAGACCTCCAGGCCGTCGAAGCCGGGAAGCATGATGTCGAGCACCATCAGATCGGGCTGCCACGCCTCGGCCGCGTCCACCGCCGCGGGACCGTCGAGTGCGGTCTGCACCAGAAAGCCCTCGGCCCGCAGCCGGGCGGAAATGGCATCGACGATCGTGGCGTCGTCCTCGACCACCAGCACCCGGCGCTGGGCGCCCGGGGTGGCCGCGACGCCGTTGTGGGTGGTGTTTGTCTGTTCCATCGCCCCGCCCCTGCCCGTTCTCACGGGGGCCATTCCCCCGGACGCACGGTCTTCGCTTGTGGATTTCGTGGGTGATCCCGTTACCGGTCAGCAGCGTAAAGGCAGTGGACTGCTCTCGGCTACGCAGGGTGTAACGCCGCGGACGCGGGGAAGTGGCGGAGTGTCGGTCTTGTGGCGCTTGGCCCCCGGACTTCCGGGGGCCGAGGATACCCGGTGGGGGATCTCAGTCTGTCCGAAGTGCGAGATGCACCACGTCGGGCACACCTCGGGCAACACTGACCTCTTCGGTTCTTACCCCACCGAATCCGGCATTCCGCAAGGCCTGTTCGAAGTCGGCGGACGGTTGCGCGGACCACACTGCGAGAACGCCGCCCGGCGTCAACCGCTCCCGGCAGTCCGCCAGACCGGCGGGGGAGTAGAGGCTCGTGTTGTCCTCGGTGACGGTCCAGTCCGGTCCGTTGTCGATGTCGAGACACAGAGCGTCGTAACGGTCCGTAGTCGTACTCAGGTACTCGACGAGATCCGTCGTCAGGATCCCGGTCCGCGGATCGGCGAGCGCCGCACCGGAGATCGCGGCGAGCGGCCCCTCCAGATGCCAGTCCACGATCGCCTGCTCCCGCTCGACCACCACGATCCGGCCCCACCGGGGCTCGGCGGCGGCCCGGACGAGCGAGAAACCGACGCCGAGCCCCCCGATGAGTATTGATGGGGCGGGCCGGCCGGCCGGCAGGGCGGCCAGCGCCGCGTCGATCAGCAGTCGCTCGGAGCGCCCGTCCGAGGTGTCCATCAGGAAGCACCCGTTGGCGATGATCTCGAAGTCATCACCCCGCTCCCGCAGCACGACCTCGCCGTACGGGCCTTCGCGGCGGTCGAGCGTGACGGGGGAGAGGGTGTCGGAGTGGTGGAAGTCGGGCATGGTGCGGGTCTCCGGTGAATGGCGGGCACGGTCCGCCCATCCTGTCCGGTCGACGCGGCCGACGACCAGCGGATTGCCGGATCCGCGCGAGGAGTCGCCCGCCGCCGGACGGCCCCTACCCCCGCTCCGGGCGCGCGCCGCGCACCACGAGGAGCGCCGCCCCGGCCACGTACGCCGTCACGGCCACCGCCCACGCCGCCCCCTGCGGGCCCGGCTGCATCGGCCAGGCCCACACCGCCGCCGCCCCGCCCGGGGTGCGGGGCGCCGCCAGATAGACGGCGCCGCCGTAGACCGTCATCGGCAGCCAGCTCAGCCGGGCACCGAGCAGCGCGGCGGAGGCCGCGGCCACCCCCGTCGCGCCGAGCACATTGCGCACCATGGCCGGTACGCCGTACGCCTCCGGGTGCCCCGGGACCGCCGCCGCGAGCGCCCCGGCCGCCGCCGCGGTCAGCGCCAGCAGATGCAGCAGCCGGCGCGGCCACCAGCGGCTCGCGGCGGTCCGGTCCAGCTCGTCGGTGTGCGAGTGCAGGCTGGTGCCGATCGCCGCGGAGACCAGCAGCGGGGCCAGCACGACGACCGGGACGCGGGCGGTGTGGTCGAAGTACGGCTGGTCCTGAAGCCAGTGGGCGGCCCAGGCGGCGACCAGGGCCACGCAGGCCAGAGTGGCGGCGGTGAGGGGGAGGGCACGGGAACGGAAGTAGAGGAGAGGGGGAGCGGCGTGGGCCGGCTGACTGTTCACAGGGCCGGTACCTCCGTGGGCGTGCAGCTCTTCCGGGTGGCCAGGTAGCGGCCGAGCCAGGCCTTGCGGTCCGGGTCCGGCATGGCCTTGAGGCGGGCGACGAGGGGGCGCGCTTCCGGGGTCCATGTGGAGTCGTCGCCGGCCAGCCAGCTGCGTACGGCGTCGTCCGTGAGACTCACCCGCTCGGTTTCCTTTTCGTCGCTGCTCACCCGGCCGTCCGGACAGTCGCGGTTCGCCAGGCCCAGGGCGGTTTCCGAGGCGTACGCCTGCGGATCGGTCAGCTTGTTCCGCGTGATGCCCCAGCCGCGCGCCACGTGCGCGAGAGCGGCTTCGCCGTCCTTCGGATCGGCTTCCGGGCCCACGTATCTGACCGGTGCGCCCGGGACTCCCGCCAGCCGCGAGAACATTCCCGCCAGGGCCTCGGACATCCGGGGCAGCACCGGAGCGTCGGACGCCTTCACGCAGAGCTGCGGCGTGCCGGGTGCGGCCGCCGAGCAGACCCTGCGCGTCACGGCCGGGTCATCCCGGAACAGGTCGGTGCCCGTGTCGACGATCAATGCTCCGCCCGCGACCGCCAGCACGAGCGGTACGACGGCCAGCAGGCGCCGCCGGGCCGCGTGCGCGAGCAGCACGGTGCAGGCGATGCCGCCCGTCCAGGCCAGCAGGGCCGGCGCGAACCACCACACCGGGACCTGCCCCTGGAGCGCGTACTGCTCGGCGGGGCTCAGGAACCGGGTGTCCGAGTCCATGTAGCCCGGGGCGCCCAGGACCACGTAGAGAACGGCCGCGACCACCGGAGCGATCAGCCGCCACCGCACCAGCCGGCCGCCGACGAAGCCCACGAAGGCGATGGACAGCAGGTAACCGAGATCCGTGGCGACGACCGCGAGGGACGGACCGCCTGCCCCGGTGTACGGAGCCGTCGCCGCGAACACCACGCCCAGTGCGAGCAGATACCCGGCCGCCGCCCACAGCGCGATCGGCGTCGCGGCCGTCGTCACCTGCGCGAACCGGCTGCGCGGGACCGAGAGCAGCAGTTCGGCGGTGCGGCGGCGGTACTCCCGGCCGCCCTGCCAGCAGGCGGCCGCGGCGACGAGCGGGCCGCCGAGCAGTGCCGCCGCCGTGTGCAGTTCCGTCTGCGTCTCGCCCCAGCTCCCCTGCCACTGGGGGGCCTTGCTCCACAGCGGAGCGAGGAGGGTGACTGCGACGGCGAGACCCGTCCAGGGGGCGATCCCGCGCCGGAGTTCGGTCCGCAGGGCGGTACGGGCCGGGGGCTTCCCGGACGAGGTCTTTTCGGACGAGGTCTTTTCGGACATGGCGGAGGTCGTCATCGGTTCTCCACCGCCGCCCGGTGCGTCCGCAGCGCGGAGGTGTAGCCGCGCTCGATCGGGTTGCCGTCCGGCAGATCCGCGCCGCCGTCCGCGGTGCCGCCGAGCTCCGTCAGCTCCCGCGTCGTGCCCCGGTATGCGATCCGGCCCGCCTCGATCAGCGTGACGTCGGTGCAGGCCGCGGCGACGTCCTCGACCAGATGGGTGGAGACGATCACGGTGGTGGTGCGGCCCAGCCCCCGTATCAGCGCCCGGAATTCGACCCGTTGCTCCGGGTCGAGACCGGCGGTCGGCTCGTCGAGCAGCAGCAGGTCCGGATCGTTGACGATCGCCTGGGCGATGCCGACGCGCCGCACCATGCCGCCCGACAGGGTCTTCACCCGTGCGTCGATCCGGTCCGCCAGACCCACCCGGTCCACCGCGCGTTCCACGGCCGCCGGGACCGCCGCCGCGTCCATCTCCTTGAGCCAGGCCACATAGGAGACGAACTCGCGGACCGTGAAGCCCGGGTAGTAGCCGAACTCCTGGGGCAGATAGCCGAGCCTGCGCCGGACCGACGCCCGGCCGCGGTGGTCCGACCCGGCGCCGACCTCGGTGCCGAGCAGCTCCACCCGGCCGCCGGAGGGCGCGGCGACGGTGGCGAGCACCCGGATCAGCGAGGTCTTGCCCGCCCCGTTCGGTCCGAGCAGCCCGTGCACACCG